>JARFRT010000600.1 GCA_029287105.1 Akkermansiaceae bacterium
GGCTTGTTCTCCGGCCAACAAATCTATCGCTCGACCGGACGGGGCGGCGGAGCATTCGAAGGTCCCGGCGGCCCGAGCTACCTGAAACCCGGCACCCTGACCCTCGGCGGCATGCTGCAGGAGAAGGGATACCGGACCGGCGTCTTCGGCAAGTGGCACGTCGGACTGACGTGGCTCGACAAGGATGGCAAGCGCCTCGGCGGCGGATTCGAGAACTCGCTCCTCATCGACTATGACAAGAGCACGCCGCTTGTCGACGGCCCCAACAAGCGCGGCTTCGATGAATCGTTCATCACCCCGAACTGCCCAACAACCGACCCTCTTTACATTTACATCGACAATGGAATGGTACCCGTCCCGGCCAGCAAACGCCACAAGCGGGACACCCTCCCCAACCCCGGCGGCAAGTGGCGCTGGGACAACGACGAAGGATGGATGGCGCCCGGCTACCAATTCGTCGGCGCGGACCGCCTCTTTTTCGACAAGACCCGCGAGTTCATCGTCAAGCATCGGAAGCAGAGCCCGGAGAAGCCGTTCTTCGCGGTCCTTTCGACTCAGATCGCGCATGCTCCGGTTCTTCCGACCCCGGCATCCACCGGCGCAACGAAGGCCGGTCCGCGCGGTGACTTTCTCCATGAGCTCGACACCCTGGTCGGACGGGTGATCGATCTGGTCGCTGAACTCGGAATCGAAGAGGAAACCCTGATCCTCTTCAACGCGGACAACGGCCCCGAGACCATGCACGTGATCTGGATGCGCGAGGACCATCATCATGACCCCGCGGGAGGATGGCGGGGCATGAAACGGGACGGCTGGGAAGGCGGCCACCGCATCCCCTTCATCGCGAGGTGGCCGGGACGGATTTCCAAAGGACAAGTCTCCGACCAAATGACCAATACGACCGACATTTTTGCCACCCTCGCGTCGGTCGTCGGCTACAAGCTTCCTGACGATGCGGCCACCGACAGCTTCGACATGCTACCGTCCATGTTAGGCACTCAGGATCCGCAGCAGTCAATCCGCCCCCATCTCCTCACCCAGAGTTTCCGGGGTGAGTTCCAGATCCGGCAAGGCGACTGGAAATATCTTGATCATCGGGGGTCAGGAGGCAACCATTATGACCGCGACGCCATGAAACAGTACGCCCTGCCGGAAGCGGAACCCGATGCATCGGGACAGCTCTACAACCTGGCGACCGACCCGGGTGAAACCCAGAACCTGTTCTTCAAGAAATCGGCAAAGCGCGAGGAACTGCAGACCTTGCTGAAGAAGCTCAAGGACTCCGGACGCAGCGCCCCGACAGGCCGCGTGCCGGTTGGCATCGGGAACATCCCCAAGCTGAAGTAGAGCCACCGGACGCTGCCCTTCTTGAATTCGTCATCGCAACAACGTCCTTCCCCAAGTGCACACTCCTAACTATTAAAACTCCACCTCTTCATCCTGCCGCTGCTGGTTGGCACTCTCGCCACAGCGAGTGAAAAACCCAACATCGTCTTTATTCTGGCCGATGACCTCGGTTATTCCGACCTTGGCTGCTACGGCAGCGAGATCAAAACCCCCGACCCTCGACCGACTCGCCAAAGACGGCCTGCGCTTCACCCGCTCCTACAACACCGGACGCTGCTGGCCATCCCGCGCAGCCTTGCTCACCGGCTACCACGCCCAGGAAGTCGGGCGCGATAAACTCCCCGGACTGGGCGGCGGCGAGGTGGAAATCGGGGGCCGCTATGCCGACCGCAAAAAACTCGGCTACCGTTGGATCCTCAGCGCCAGTGGCCGCTGGCACTCGCTCCCGCTGAAAACAAAAGGGGTCATTCCGGACTGGAATCGAAAAGGTCCGGGTAACGGCGCTTGATGAACTCCTTATCCTCCGCCGTTAGATCACCAAGCGGAACCGGCTTGTCCTGCGGCCGCAGCCCCTTCTGGTTGATCCGGTTGATCAGGCTCCAGTTGCGCGAATGCTTGCCGGGTTCGGGATCGGCGGGTTCCTGTGCCGGCAGGTCGTAGCGGGTGAAGTCGATGACCTTCTCATCGCCACCTTCCTTCCAGTTGCGCAACAGGGCGAGACGGAAATCCGGGTTCATGAACCAGCGGATTTCGAGCTCGGACAGCGAGCCTTTGACACCGGAACCGCGCTGGACAAAGCGGTAGTCGAGCTTGTCGTTGTTCTTGTAGTGCTCCCGCCACCGCAGGCCGAACTCGCCGAGCGTGACGAACTTGGCGTCGGGCCAGCGTTTGCGGGTCTCGCTCAGCCAGATGTGGAGGCCCTCCATGCCGTTGCGGCCGTGGTAGCCATAGATCTTGCGCGCCTCGACGAGGCCCAGCTCCCAACCACAGTTCACCCAGGCAAATCCGTTCCGCGCGAAGCCATCGTCGAAGTGTGCAGCGGTGGTGGCGAGCATCGACTTGGTGCCCTGCTCGGTGCCCATATCGATTACGGTCTCGATTGGCCCGACTCCCTGGCGACTGCGGTGACGCACGCCGTCGACCATTTTCGAGCCTGGAATCCGGGCGCAGAGGAAATCGACCGTCCAGCCGTCGAGATTCACGCAATCGATCAAGTCCTTCTTCCCCTGGGCCGGTTTGCAGAAATGCTCGCGGGACGGGTAGTACGGGTAGCAGATCGACCCTTCGCCATCGCCGTTGTCCACCGCATACTGGCTCCAGATGTTGCCCTGGCAGACATGGATGCCTTCTTTCTCGGCGAGGTAGCGCAGGTTCGCGGACGAGAGAAACCCGGCAATGACGCATTGCGGCCGGTAGCCGCCGCCGACCATTTCGGAGACCATCTGCAGGCCGTCATGGAGGTCGCGGTTCACCTGGGCGCGGCTGTTGTACATATTGGCGAAGTAGCCTCCGGGGATGAACGTGATCTCGTCCCCGAACTTCGCGTGGTAGGAGACGACGAGCTTGCGCAGGTCATGATAGTTTGGTCGTTGATCCTTGAGCGCCTGCCAACTGAAGGCCCAAGTGATACGCGCGCCCGGCCAGGCCTTCTCCACGGCATCGCGGAAAGTCCTGGCTTCCGCGGGCGAATGGATGCTCGACTCGTCCTCGCCGTGAGTCGCATCCCGGGTCACCTCGATCTGGTTGACCCGCACCACCGTGTTCAGGGTGAAGTAGCGCTTGCCCATGAGTTGCGCGGCGGTGGCCGCCTCCCCCGCCCTGCCGGTGGGAGCCAGCGCGGCGGACAACGCAAGTATGCAGGCCGCGGGAAAAAGGAAGCTCCGCAGGCTTCGCCCAAGAGTCGTTTTCCCAGGAGTCGTTTTGAAACCGGAATTATTGCTATTCATGTCACCGGATGTAAGCAGGAAGCTTGGTGACGCGCAATTTATTCTCTGGAGCAGTAGCAACTCCAACCTGCTTCATACCACAAAATCACTCAAGACAGTTGCTCACAGGTTTGAATTCGGCGGTTGTCATCGGAACCGCGTTGCTGTTGACTTTGCACATGGGACTAATGGGAAAACTCAAGCTTTGGGTCGCGGGCGCTTTGCTCGGGCTCGGGCTGGCCTCGGCCGAGGAGGCCGGCGATTGGCGCCTCGAAGTGCTCAAGGAGCACGGGCTGTCGTCCCTAACTCCGGCGCTGGAGAAATTCCAAAAAGGCCTCAACCTTTCCGAGAAAGGGTTGGGCAAGGCCTTGCAGCGGCTCGGCTCGGAAGGGTTTGCGGAGCGCGAGCAGGTCCAGAAGGAGATTCTGCAAATGGGGAAGGCCGCCCTGCCCATGCTCCGTGGCATTCCGGAGTCCGCCGATCCCGAAGTACGGATGAGGCTGAGGGAGATCGTGCAGGTCCTGGAAGCGAAGGGCCGCTGGGCGAAGGATGACCTGCTGCGGCGGGCGGTCGCGAGCCTGCTACACGAGAGGAAGAACCCCGGCGTTGCCGATCCGGCAGGGAAACTTTTTGTGGAGTTCTTTAGCCAAGCCGCGCCATCATGCGCCGATGGCTACCGGCGCCTGCGTTTTTCCGCGGACGGTGGCATGAAAGGGTTTGTCGCGGACGGGGTGGCGCACATGAAGGGCAAACGTGACGGCGATGGCGACCAGCGGCTGCTTCTCGATTGCAAGGCCCTCACGGGCAAGCCCGAGTTCCCCGATGCCTTCCGGATCGAGGCCAAGCTCGGCGGCGGAGCCGGGGGGGCGGGCAGCTATCATGTGGGTATCTCCGTAGGCAACGTCCGCGCGCTGTTCCACCCCGGGCACCGGACCGGCGGGTTCCGCTTCGAGAGAGTCGATGACAACCGCACCATCACACAGAATACCAATATGGGATTCAAGCCACCCGCTGGGAAACTCATGCTGATGAGCGTCAGCGTGAAACGCCTCGCCGGAGGCAATGTGCAGATGGATGTGGTCGTGACCAGCGGCGACGACTCCTTCCGGACAAGCAAGGTCATGGCTGCCGGGGTGATCGGGAAGCTCGATCACATCGGGCTCGACCGCAGCGGCAGGGCCGGAGGCGACGGACTCTTTGACGACCTCATTGTCGATCTGGGAAACCCGTGACCGCACGGGCAGGCGGCCGTAGCGCTTCGGCAACGCCATACGATGTCCCCAGGAATCACAATCAAAGACATTATCCATAAGATCACCAAGTGCTCCGCCCCGATTTTATTCCCGTCGCTGGTATTGCCCTGCAGATGCCTGAAGATGCCGCCGGCTACCTCGCCAACTTGGCTATTGCCACAGGTGAGAGTGTAAATCAGTGGCCTGACCCCAATGGCCCTTAGTTACTGGCGAAATAGAAATCGAACGATTAGTGAAGTGGCATCTCCCCACCGGTGGTGGAAGGGCTCCCGCTTAGCCCACTAACCTAGCAGGCGGTTGGTTTCGCCAATGAGATAAAGCGGCAACGAAATCAATTCAAACGGCTCTGACTGCTTGAATGCAACGGCAGATGAAACCATGCAGCGGCTCGGAATATCGGTGTTAAATCGAACACCACGGGCAATCCCCTTTTCCGCCGCAAAAACATGAAGGGATTTCAGCGATCCGACTTTTCCGGCCTTGATTTCAACCGGGACAACCTGCGCCCCATGGGCGAGCAGGTAATCGACCTCCGCTGAAGAACTGCGTTGCTCTCGGTTCCAGTAGTAAAGTTCCGGGTCGGCGTAACTCTCCCCACTGTAGAGCAGGTGTTGACCGGCAAACTGTTCGGCAACTGCTCCGCTGTTTACGAGAATTAAACTCTCCGCCTGATGAAGATCCGTCGCCTTCAATCCCAATGCGCAACAGAGTAATCCCACATCCAAAAACAACGGCTTGCGATCTTTTGTATTTGTTTCAGCTCCCAGAGGGATTCCATTGCCTGCGGAGTGTACCACACCATAAATCACCCGCGCCATTTCCAGCATCTCAATGCAGTCGGCCAACGGCTTCGCCCGCTCGTTTCGATCAATATTTACATATTTAATCTTTTGCCCCACCAGGCGGGGGATTGCGGTGAAGACGGTTCCGAGCAGCCGAGTATTCATCCGGTTCCCGTATTTTGAAAAGTCATCGCGATAGGTTTGTAAAATGGAACGTTGCTCTCTTGACGCAAGGCGAAGATCTCCGCTCTGAGCGTAGGCCTTTACCGCCGCTGGCATGCCGCCTACAATGCAATACACTTTAAGCAGCCCCAGTAAGGTTTCATGAATCGACTGCGGTAGGGGATCGCCCAGCTGATAGTCCGCTAAAAACCCGCGCAACTTTTCCTTGCCGTTGGCCGCCAGAAACTCTGAAAAACTCATAGGCCCCATAAACAGATATTCGATGCGTCCAACCGGCATCGAAAACGTATGCTCCGTGAGGACGAATTCCAGCAGAGAGCCGGCCGCGATCACATGCAGCGCCGGCATTTTTTCATAGAAATACCGAAGCAACGGAATGACCTCCGGAGCACTCTGGATTTCGTCTAGAAAAAGCAGCGTTTTCCCAGGAAGGATATCGGCATCCAGATCCACCTCAAGAAGCCGGATAATCTGCTCTACATCCCGCGAAGCAAACAGAGCGGACTTTTCCGGATTCAGGTCGAAATTGATTTCCACCAGGTTATCGAACCGGCTCTCTGCAAACATGCGAACCAGCCAGGTTTTCCCTACCTGCCGGGCCCCTCGTATGATCAATGGTTTGTGGTTTTCCCGATCAAACCAGCCGTCCAAATCTTTTAAAACGTCCCTTTTCATGGGCTTGTTTTATCGGTGATTATGATAAAATACAAGGTTAAAAAATCATGGATGTGATATTTATCAGCACTAAAATGCGAGTGAGGAGGTTTAACGATGAGGGAGACGGCTGATTTGATGCGCTGATTTTGAAAGAGCGATTCGGTGAAAAATTCAGCACAAATGTTTCGCTCGCCCGCTTCACGTCGGCACGGATTGGGGGTCCAGCAGAAGGACTTCTAATGGCAGAATCAATCGATGACCTGGTTGAAATGGCCAGTTTCCTATGTGAGAAGAGAACCCCATTTATCGTTCTGGGGGGCGGATCGAATGTGCTGGTGAGCTACATGGGTGTGCAGGGAATTGTTCTACTGAATAAAGCGCGCCAGGTTGAATTTGATGTTAAAAGTGAACAACCAACAGTATGGGCAGCTTCTGGGACAAACTTCGGAGTGGTTGCTCGGCAGGCAGCAGATCTGGGATTGACTGGTTTGGAA
>JARFRT010000014.1 GCA_029287105.1 Akkermansiaceae bacterium
GTTTACCGCGGAGATCGATAGCGAAGTCAAAAATGGAGCTGTCGGACTGGCCCACTCGATCAGGGGCTACCAAGTCTACAATATGGATGGTACAACAAATGGTGCTTTTCAACCGCGTACTCCCGACGATGTCCGGGCGGTTACTGATTCGATCGTCGTTGCGCAGCCTCGGCGAATCAAGTGGGAGTGGGAAGGTAGCGTCCGCTACATCTTCGATGCTGCCAGTGGGGAGCCAGGCGTTAACGAAACCGAATTCCAATCGATGGCTTTCCTACGTTATTACCAAGCAGATGGGGTAACTCCTGTTGCTAATCAACAGGGTGGGAATAGCAATGGTTATATTTTGAATAGCCAGACTAATCAGGAAGTTTGGATTCCCGTGGACCGGAAAGTCGAAATTGGAGCCTTTTACCGGACTGATGACCGGAGGTATACCCTCGGAGATTTCCCAGTGCCGTTGGGTGGCGATGTGATCGACATCGGCAATGATATTACCAAGTTCGCGGATGATGTAATTACAATTACCCTGCCATCGGGTTCGACGCCTCGTGTGGCTAGGGTACGCACGGTAGCTTTGAGCGGAACTCCTACCGATATCCACTGGTTTTACAAACCGACCGTCTTCCGTGCGATCGTACCGCTGGGTCAAGGTATTGCCCGGGGCAATGGTGTGCAGTTTACTCCCAACTTGCCTGACGACGCTGATTTAGGCCTCGCGGGACCTTTGGAAACTTCTTTGCTGAATGTGATCAGCCCACCAGTTCCGGCGCAGGCAACCGCTGCGCCGTGGCGCTGGGATCGAGTCGGAGAGGTGCTCTACCCTGTCCACCCAGGCAGCAACCGGATCGACTGGCCGGATACAGATCCAGACAACGGTTTCTATAAAATTGAGATCGTCAGCGGCTATCCTGGAGATCTCAGCGACCCTGAGGCTACCGCGACCCTAGTGACAGCGCTTGAGGATGACGATGGAAACCGTCAGACTTATGATACTACCACGCCAGGAAAGCCAGCCAACACGCATCCCGCGTATGATTCCGATGGTAACCAGCGTGCGAATATTTATTATGAGTTCACTAGCTATCTCGGCGAAGCCGGGGCCGAGTTCCCGGGTCACCCGAGAGCCCATTACCGGCACCTTAACCTGCCGCCCGAAGGGCTTGAAGAGCGCCAACCGCCCACCAAATTGGATCTCAACAGCGCCGATGAATGGAAATTTCTAGAAATGACCTATCGGGACCATGCTGACACCAAGGTGGATACTGCGTCTTCAGGTGTGTTGTATGATACTCCGGCCGATGCCAAACGTAGTGTGTTCCTCTACAGTCGCCGGCCCAATCGCGAGGAGATCGCGACCGGGGACCTAAGCCGGGAAGTGCTGGCGGTGCGCATTGTGGAATCGTTTACGGATGCCAGCTATCCGATCGCCCCCACTGATAATCGCCACGTCCTTCGTCAGCGAGGTCTCGAATTTGGAAATAGCGTTGGCGATCTGGGCCTCATCGGCTCAACCGGCTCGGTGAGTAGTATCGACCATACCAACTCCTTTGTCGTGGACTTCTGGCTCAATGCCAGCGAGTTCCCCGGCGATGCTGCGCCAGTCGAGGTTCTGCGGACAGGCGACGGCAAGTTCAACGTTACTGTTAATAACCACCTTGTTGATGCTACGGCGGTTGTCACTGCCGGTGCTATAGCTGGTACGGAGAATATCGATGTGCCGTTCGCCTTTGAAAGCTCGGCTGATCTTAATGTGGCTAACATTACCACCGGCACCGTGCTAGCACCTGGTGGCGATTTTACGGCGACCCCTGGTAGTCCCACCGGTGAGCTTACCCTGTCGGGCAATGCCGTTGCGGAAACCGTTCCCAACGACGGAAGTTGGAGCATCCCTGTGCCATTCGGCGTCGCAAGCGCGGAGGAACTCGAGCTCACCGCCGGCACTCAGGTGCTCACGTCACCCGAGGACTTTACTCTGGATCTTGTTAGCGGCACCCTTGAATTTGTGCCCACTACGATGACCGTAGTCGTGAGCTCCCCGAGCCAGATCATCCCGCTCGACATGCCGAAGCTGCCTTTGTCAGCCGCCGTTGATTTTACGGTGACGGGTATGACGACGGGGACCTTTACCTATGACCTTACGAATCACCGCATCAACTTAGACGGTGCAACGATTGGTGATACCATCACAATCACCAAGGATAATGCCTATGTCGCGGAGGGGGATTCAGTCACAATCGAGCGCCTTCAGTCCGCCGTTACAGCAGGGGACGAACTCCGCATCACCCGCAATAATGCGAGTGGAGGTTCGTCTACGATCACAGCTACCTATCTTGGTATGCCGGTGTCTCATACCCTCTACCGGGGCGGCTCCGGTTGGCGCCACTACACGGTCCACGTATTTGAGAAGAACGCAGTGGGTGTTTCTAACACCGAGATCGATTTCTACGTAGATGGTCTGCGCAAGGAGGAGTCTCGAGTGACAGGTCAGCTGGACGCCGCGGCTTCGGCCAACGGTACGCTCCAGTTCGGCCTTGGTGCCAATCCTAACAGTGGGCTCCTGTTTGACCAGTTCCGGCTCTTCACCAATCTGACCGCCGGCCCGACCCCGAGCAAGCAGCTCGACTCGGGCGAGATGCGCAGGTTGCGCACTACGCAAGCGAGTCTTCGCTCTACAGCTCCCCAGCTGTTGTTCAATTTTGAAGTAGCGCCGACCAGTGGTTCGTTTGCCAACACAGGCAGTCTGGGATCAGTCGGCCTAGGTATGGTTTCTGGGGATCCCACCAATGATTATGCAGGTCTCTGGGCCCGCGTCGCACTTCAAGAGGTTGCGATGCGCCTCGATAGCACCCTGGACAACGCCGGCTTCGGCGGCGGCGGTTACATCGTCAACAGGCTATCTAACTACAATGCCAACATCTACAACCGCGGGGCCGAGGTTGGCACCTGGGGTCCCATTTTCCCAGTGAACCAGACTACGCCACACTACCAAGCGGGCTCGAAAAAAGAGTTGGAGGTTGCCTATTATGAAAACCCATACCGCCTCGACCGGCGGATACATCCTAACGTCGCCTGGCCTTATATCACTTCGGAATATAATCAGGTGACCTATCCCAATTATGGTCCAGATGTGAACAAGGCGATCTACATTGCTAGCCGCATTGGCACCGAGGGTGTCGACCGGGCCGGTTACCCGCAGCAGGTTTTCGACCTGGCGCAATACGAAAACCTAGCCATTTACAATCAGGACAGCAAAAAAGCACCCGGTTATAATCCCAACGAGGAGCACGCCCTGGTCGCTGCTTCCGGACGGGCCGCTCTCAAGGTCAAGAACGCTGGTGCCGGTATTCCCAATAACCCGCCCCTAGCAGCCTTCGCCCTTCAGAATGACATCAATACCACAGCCGTTGGTATAGGTTACACATCTGACCCTTGGGTGCTGGTGCAGGTCGACAATCTAGCGACTGGGGAACCAGAGATGGCCGCCTATCAGGTGTTCAAGACGAGGGATGGAACTTCACCCAATACCGTTCCCGCAAATGCTACACTAATCCCGTTCCCGCGTCCTTTCGACCAGGTCGATATCAATAATGGGGATGCCCCCATCGGAGCTCAAGCGATTGAGAGCATTTCGGGACTCGACTACGAGTCCGCCGCCAAGCGCGAGGATCGGTTCCTGACCATGGATCCTGACGGACAGTATAACTTCGCATATAAGTTCGAATACCCGGTTATGGCCGGCGATCTGCTCATCCCGCCGTATCCTGTGAACGTTGTTGTCGGAAACCTGACGATGGTCGATGACTTTGGCGGCAACCTCAAAGTCACCAGAGGAACGCAACGCATCAACCAGCGCACGCTGTGGCGCGATGCCAGCGGTTACTCATGGATTGTGTCCGGTGAGGGCAAGTTCTTCCACCAGTTTTTCTATCCGCGTCGCGGAGATTTCTACATGCGGAGCAGCGATAATGCCGCCGTTGGTGACCCGGTTGCATGGCTTCCTTCCGGGCCAGCAGGCTTCAAGGGCAATGGTACGCGGGATTACGATCCTACGTTTCCTGTCCATGTCATCTACACGAGTAAATGGCGCTCGGACTATCCGAAGCTTAAGCGTGGCGAGACCATGACCTACCAGGGCGGAGAGTATTTCAATGAGAACCCGGGCTCGAAAGGCTTGCCCGCACTGGTGGCGATGGCGGCAGCGGAGATCATTTACGATCCCGCGACGCCAAGCATGATTATTACCGGTAATTCACAGGCTGCACTCGACGTATCCTCCGCACGGATCATCCGTCCGTTGGATCGCCGTGAGGTTCCGTTCACGGTCGCTGCGATGAAAGCAGCGGGATTCAAGCCTGGGGATGACAAGGTTGCGATCGTCGCCGAGCGCTGGTATTTCCGGCAGCTAGCGGGATCACTGTCGACCCGCTTCTACTTCGATTCCCTTGCCGAGAAACTCGTCTTCCGCGGTTACCTCAACGAGAAGGACAGCGGTGCATCAGACCTCACCGCTGGGCCGGATCCCCTGAATATCCTCGAGCCCAACGTGATGACCCAGGATGAATATATAACGATCAGGGCACTCGGTACCTCAAGTTTCCCCGCCAAGGTGGACGAGCTTTTCCTGCTGTCTCAGAATCCGAATGAGGTGACGAACGATGGCCTGCAACCTAGCATAACCACTCCGGTGTTCCTGCAAGGGGTGAAGGATGCCCCTGGCGATGGCCCCGTGAGGGCCACTTTCGACCAGTTGAGGACTTACTGGGAACAGCAAGGCAATAATTTTATCGCTTCGTTATTTGACGTCCCCCTCGTCCAGCTCGACAGCTTCGGCGTGGGCGCGGCCCTCGTCCCCAACCCGAAACTCCTCACCGAGGCTCCCACCGGTTCGAAATACATCACGATCGCCGAGAATAACCGGCCCGAACTCGCGGCGGCTGGTGCCCCCGTGAGCCTGCACATCATCGAGATCATCCCGGACCGCTACCGCGGCGCCATTAAGGTGATCGAACCCGCCGACCCTTTCAGCGAGAAAGTCGACCTCCAGCACAATGGAGAATTCGGCTCCAACACTGGCGACCTCTACTACGAGTGGTGGGTTCGTGATGCGGCACCGCTTGATCTCGTGGCGAATGAAGTGTTACCAAGCGGAGCCCTGGCGGAAACTGGTGTCGGTGGCGTTTCTGCGTGGCAGAAATACGAAGAGGGCAGGGGACTCCACAAGGTCACCTTTGCGGGTCGGCCCGATGTGGTTCTGTCTGACAAGCTGGTGCTTATGCGCTACCGCCACTACAGTGAGACGGGTGGCTGGAAACTGGTGCCCTTTGAAGTCGCAGATCCGGTCGTCGATTGGCAGCCGGGAAGCTCAATCGCTGCTGCCCCCTTCCAGTGGGCTGGTGCCGCTAACTCACCGCAGCTGCAGGCCGATGGTTCCAAGCGTTACGTCCCGCAGTTGGTCATGGGCTGGGTCAAACGTGTGCTTGATCGCATCAATCCCTACGAATCGCGCTACACTGATTTCTTCAGTAACGAGAGCCCCGCTACCTATAGCAGTCAAATCCAGATCGCCGGAGCTCCTTATGCCGGACAGGTAGCCCTGAACCCCAACAAGAACGTCGTTGAAAACGTCGGCCTCATCGAACTCTATGAGACCGTGCTCAATCGCGCCCGGAGTCTGTCCATCGACAACTCGAGCAATGGCGTTGCTACCGACGGAGTCAATCAGGCTCTGCTGCTTGCCGCTACTAGGCTCTCGGTCCTCTACGAACTGTTAGCCCGTGAAGCTTATGGCGATGCCCAGGATCCCACCATCAATGCCGGCGCTAACGGCGCCCTGACCGGCGTGGCATCCTACACCCACGCCTTCCAGAACATGGAAGCCGACCTCATGCACGAGGAATTGGCGCTGCTGCGCGGCACCGATTTCCGCAAGAGCTACCCGGTCTACAACCGGATGTTCTGGAACTACGCCAAAGGACTGGGCGAGGCCGCCTACAACGTCAACTACAACATCTACGATGAGAATGCCAACGGCTTCATCAACGAAGACGACGCACGGGCCCTCTACCCGCAGGGACATGGCGATTCCTGGGGACACTTCCTCTCCGCCATCAAGATGCCCTACACGTTGCTCCAGCATCCGGGTTTCAGTTGGAAGACACGCTCGGAACTCTACAGCCTGATGCAGAACGTGCTCGAGGTTGATTTTCTCGATGAGAAAACCTTCGCCCGACTAGCCGCCAGCCGCGCTCGGGCCGGCCGCGACATCGTCCGCGGCACTTACCGTCTCGCCTACACCCAGGACCCTGACGGTCAGTGGCAAGGCTACACCGACTCCGCCGATAAAGCCCGTGCTTGGGGAGTCTCCGAGTGGGGCCATCGAGCCGGCCAGGCCGCTTACTTCGACTGGGCGATGGCCAATGTCCTGCTGCCAGAGGAGGCAGCTGGTGCCGCCCCGATCGACAACCCGGAAAACCTTGACCATCTCGACCGTCTCGCCGTCGAGGACCAAATCGGCGAGATTACCGGAGCCCTGCACGAGATCCAGGTGGCCCTCGACGAGGCCAATAACGGAGTCAATCCGCTCGGTTTCGACACTGACGCTCTAGCCTTCGATATCGACCCCAAGGCTTTAGGTGGCGGTGCCGGCGGTCGCAAGACCCAGTTCGAGCAGGTCTACGAGCGGGCCCTCGTCGCTAGCCGCAATGCCATGGCCACTCTCGACTACGCCACTCGCGCGGATAACAAGCTGCGCGACCTCGGCAATGACACCAACGCCAAGATTGCCGAGGCCTTCGAACAGGACCTCAATTACCGCAACCGCCTCATCGAAATCTTCGGCCGGCCCTACGACGGCACCGTTGGCTTCGGTAAGGCATACCCCGAGGGTTACGAGGGGCCAGATCTAATGCTTTATATGTATCTGGACCGAACGACGATCAGCCAGATTATACCGCATGGCGGGATGGATTCGAATGGCGATCGGATACCGTATACAGACATATCTGACTCAATCGATTTCTTGAATATCAAGGGCACGATTCCCAAGCCCGGCGATATGGAAGGGTTTTTCAAATCTAGTACGACCAGTGACGCTACCATCGCCATCACTGGCGGCAGCTTCGCAGCCATTGCGGTCTTAGCCAATGGTGGCCTTTATGATAACACCACTGAGCTTGATGAGGCCTACAAAACGTATATCAGTGGCAACTCCTATACAGACCCGACTGTTACCTTATATGGCATGCCGATCCGTCGCGCTTCGCACTACGCCTTTCAATCGGACAGTGCTTGGGGTCAGCGAACCAGTTATGGTAAGCTCCAGAGGACTCTTGAGCAGATGCTGGCCGAAGAAATTGCACTGAAGAGTGCGCTTGATGACTACGCTGGCTTCCTCGGTGACTTTGAAACTATGGTGCTACAACTGGAGCATACGCTCGAGATCATGAAGCTTAAGGGGAATTTCGAGGATGCTATTATTGCCGTGAGGGTGGTGTTGGCCGCCGCTCGTGCGATTTATGATTCGGCAGTTCAATTTTTGGAACTTGGCAATTCAGCTGCAGAAACGACTACTGACATAGTGTTATCAGCTTTGCCCGACAGCCTTATTGCTGGATTCTCAAACGGAGGTGACCTGACCTTCGCAGGTTCCGCAGCAGCCAATACGACTAAGGCGGCAGTTGTAGTCGTATCAGATACTGCCAAGGCAATTGCCGAGACTGTGTTCAGAGTCGCAGACCTTGCAGCTAGCGAAGCCATTTCGGCTATGCAAAGGGAGCAGGGTCGTTTAGACGCGTCCAACGATATCCTGGGGATGTTGGCGGGGATTGAGCAGCACACCGGTGACAATGGACCCAAGCTCGCCTCGATAGGGTCTCACCTTCAGAATCTATCAATGCTTCGCCAGGCATACATCACGGCCCAAGCGGAGGGCTTCAGTCTGCTCAAGGAACGGGAGAGCTTCAACACTGGCCTGGCCGCTGCGGTGCAGGGTAACCGATACAACGACATGATCTTCCGCTTGTCGCGTAACGAGGCGATGGCGAAGTATCAGAGCGCCTTTAATCACGCTGCTCGCTACGCTTGGCTGGCAGCTCGGGCCTACGACTACGAGACTAGTCTTGATCCCGGCCACCCAGCCGCCCCAGGGCAGTTGCAGGACCGGATTATCAAGGAGCGCCAGCTCGGCCTCTGGAGTGGTGGACAGCCGCAGGTCGGCCAAGGTGGCCTGGCCGAGATACTGAGTCAGCTTAATGCCAACTTCCAGGTCCTTAAGGGTCAACTCGGCCTCAACAATCCACAATCCGAGATTGAGAAGATCTCGCTGCGCGGGGAACTCTTCCGCATTAGCCCGGGACTCGGAGCTCTCGATCCGGCGCTGGTTGCTAAGGCGGTGGGGGATCGCAGCGCCGAGGAGCAACAGCTCTACAGCAGTGCCGTAGCAAGCGATGCTCGTTGGCAAGACGCGATTAAGGCTCGCATCGTCCCAGACCTGACCAATATGCCGGAATTCAAACGCCATTGTCGGCCATTCTCCGATCCTGAGGATGGACCTCAACCGGGTATCGTCATCCGCTTCAGTTCCCACATCCATAACGGGGTGAACTTCTTCGGTAAGTCGCTAGCCCCTGGTGACCATGCCTATAGCAGCGCCAACTTCGCCACCAAAATCAGTGGACATGGGGTCTGGCTGGATAACTACGATGCCGCCGAGTTGGCTACCACACCGCGGGCGTATCTAGTCCCCGCCGGCGACGATTACCTACGCACCTCCAGTTCGGCTCAGCCTGTCGTCCGCCGCTGGGGCGTGGTCGAGCAGCGTATCCCGACACCCTTCACTATCAACCAGACCAACCTGACATCTCCGGACTACATTCCGACCCTCGACGGGTTGGACGGCAGCTTTGCCGAGCTGCGCCGCCACGGTGACTTCCGCGTCTACCACGGGGTTCCAGGTGCGGATGGCACGGTTAATGACGGTGAACTGATTTATGACTCCCGCCTAGTCAGCCGCTCGGTGTGGAACTCCGACTGGCTGCTAATCATCCCAGGGGCCAATTTGCACGCGGATCCCGACATGGGACTGCAGCAGCTCGCTGACAAAGTCTCCGATATCAAGATCCACTTCAAGACCTATTCCCATCAGGGTCAGTAAGCGTCCGACCGCCGCCGACTGATCATACCGCACTGCACCTCAAGCTTCGAAAATCGATGAAAAATTACTACAAGAACCTGCTCCTCACCGTTACACTCCTTGGTATCCTCTGGATCGCGCCGCCACCTGCGGCGCAGGCTCAAGGATTCACTAACGGCTTTAGCGATGCCTATGTTACCTTCTATGGCGAAGTCCGTCAGCTCGGCGGTGCCAACACCGTCCTGCTCCAATCCGGCGAGCTGGAGATGACCTTTGTTAATCAGGCGAACCCTAGCAATCGGGTGACGCTGAAGACATCCCTCAGCCCAACCGGGCCGGGCGAGGTCAAGCCATGGTCCTATGCGTTGAAAGTGCCTTTGGGCTTCCTTCCCGAGGCGCCACGGATGGGGGAGTTCCTTTCTATCAACAACCAATCGACCGCGTTCAATATCACGGAAATCGCGATCGATGGCGCCCCTGCGACCTTGCCGGATGGCAGCAAGGAGTTCTACGGGCTGAGTTTTGCCAGCCGGACGATGCAATACCGGCTCGACCTTCTAGTGGCGGGCGATAGCACTGACTCTGACAACGACGATCTGCCCGACTGGTGGGAAAAACTCCACGGACTGGACCCGACGCTGGCGGACGCTGGTGGCGACCCGGATGACGACGGTTGGAACAACCTCGAGGAATACCAGCGTGGTGGCGACCCCAACGTGAGTAACCGCGACCCGCTACTGGCCACCGCCGAGATACTGGTGCCCGAGTCTGGCAATGCGGGTATCTACCTGAAATTTTTGGATTCTGATACCGATCCCGCGGGTATTTCGGTGACCCTGCCGGACGGGGGTGCAACCGTTGCTGCCGGCTTTGAGATTCAAGCCGACGGGGTGCCGCTGGCCGCCGCCGGTGCACCGGTCACCTTAACCTTGGCCGACATACAAAACGGCCGACTAAGCATCACCCACAACGACCGGACGCGGACCAGCGTGACTCTGCCGCTGAGTTGGACCGACGGCGGTGAGGACTTTTCCGGTCAGACGGTGTTGCGGGTGCTGAGCCCAAGCACCGCGGACGGGACTGATGCAGCCCTCTGGCTCGACGGACTCGATCTCGCCGAGGACACCCCAGTGGCCAGCTGGCCAGACCGCTCAGGCAATAACCGCCACGCGATGCAACCGCTCGCTGAATACCAGCCAATGGCTTCCGGCGGGTCAGTGGACTTTTCGGGTTCCACGACCGCCCACCTGTTTTTCCAGAACACGGCACTGCCGGCCGGCAATCATACCGTGCTCGCCGCCTACCAGGCGACGGAGTCATCGGATATCGCCCAGGTGCTGCTCTCCACCAACCGCGCCCACCTGAAGGTCTCAGCGACCACTCAGGCGATTTCCTACCCTGGAGCTCCGGTCTACCAGATAGACGGCTTGGCTGTCGGTGGCTACCAGCGCGCCTCCGGCACGAAGGCTACCACGTCGATCTTCCGCCGCGTCGATGACCGGTTGGAAAATGTTTTTGGCCCTAGCTACGATGGTGAAGCCAGTCCCGCCGAAGTTCTCGATCCAGTGCTGCCAGTATTGGGAGCGCGACGTTCTGCCATTGCCAGCGGCGGCGCCCCAGTCGATCAGCCGTTCTCCGGCCAGCTCCATGAGATGCTGGTCTTTCCTACTGCTCTGGCCGAACAGAAACTGCGCGAGGCGCACGACTACCTGCAGTCCAAGTGGAGCGGGGCGGTCATCTGGGACCTCGGCACCGAACTCAAGGATATCACCATCGCCGCAGGCGCGGACGGCACGGATAACCGGCGCCACATCATCCGTGGCGGTCACGGCAGCGACACTCTCAGTGGCGGTCCGGAGGATGACATCATCTCAGGTGGTCCTGGTTCCGATATCCTTACCGGTGGCGGCGGCGCCGATAGCTTCGTGTTTGGTGGCATCGACACCGGCAGCGATCGGATTACCGATTTCGAGGCCGATCGCGACATCATCGATCTTTCCGCCCTGTTCTGGGACCAGTCCGGCGACGCTCGTGACTTCGTCAGCGTCCGGCTCGACGTCAATTACTCAACACCGGTGCCGACCCTCGACAGCGTGCTGGTGGTCGTGCGCCCCAACGGCGACGGCACCCAGGAGGTTGTGCTCGAGAATACCATCATCGGCGCAGCCGAACTGATCCAGCTGGTCGCCGAGGGGCGTCTGCGTATGGGCAGTCTGAGCATCCCGACCGAGGTGCAGATCGTTGCCGATG
This sequence comes from Akkermansiaceae bacterium, assembly GCA_029287105.1. Taxonomy (GTDB): domain Bacteria; phylum Verrucomicrobiota; class Verrucomicrobiia; order Verrucomicrobiales; family Akkermansiaceae; genus Oceaniferula. The sequence goes on from JARFRT010000014.1 coordinate 11,381, forward strand.
CCGGTCAGGGCACGATCAAGAAGTCGCTTGATGAAGCTTTCAACGTCACCGTGACCCGCAGCGGCGCAGGTGTAGGTGCTGCCATGGATGTGCCGTTGGGATTCTTCGGTGGTGGTAAAGGATTTTTTGTGGTCGACGGTGCCACTGACACCGAGGGGCAGCGGACCGTGGTCAGCTTTGCCCGCGGCGAGACCAGCAAGACCGTGACTGTCAGCCCGGTACCGGATCTCCAAGCCGGCGGTCAGGATGACCTGCAGGTGGCCGTCTTGCCTCACTTCCGCTATTCGGTGGTCGGCGAAGCGCTCGAGCGCAGCATCGCCGACGACCCTAAAGTCTGGCTCGAGGTCATCGAAGCCAATGCTATTGCCAACCCCGTCCAGTCAGCCCGCCTGCGCCTGCATCGCGACGGTGATCTGAGCGCAAGCCTCACAGTGGGGCTGCTCAGCAGTGGCACTGCCGAGCAAGGCGTCCACATCCAGCAACTGGCAAGCAGCCTCACCATTCCGGCCGGCGCGTCCTATGCGGATCTTCAGATCTGGCCGGTGGCGGCAGGATTGAGCGAGGGCGCTAAGGTGCTCCGGATGCACCTCTCTGCCGAGACGGGATACCGGCTCAGCCACCCACACGAGGCACTCTTCTACGCGGCAGATACTGCTGGGGAGGCCTCCGGTATAGGCTTCGACCGCTGGCTGAGCGCATCCAGTAGTGGTGGTATCCAGAACCAAGCCGCTCTGCTCCGCTCCGCTCCCGGGAATTTGTTCGACTACTACCAGGCCTATGCCTTGGGACTTGCCTCCGTCAGCGAACTTGGCTCGCAGAATATGGTGCTGCGTGTCGCCGATCGCCGGCCAGAGCTGTGGTCGCCCGGCCAGTTCGGCGCCGCGGATCTGAATTGGAAGGTCGAGACCTCATCTGACCTACTCGGCTGGGAGGACGTTGATGGTGCTTTTGAGCAGGTCACCGATGCCACCGGGCTGCGTCTCGTTGGCCCGCGCGCGGCGGTCGACGCACGCCATGGCTTTTACCGCCTAAGCATGAATATCAAGCCGGGTCCCGCCGTGGGCGATACCCTGACCGCCTTCACCGGCTCCAACCAATATGACATCACCGGTGCCGCAGCGTGGAGCATGGATCCCGCCACGGGCAACCTGCTGGCCGGCGGAGGCTCGAGCCGGATCATCGTGCAGACCACCGGGCCGGGCACGGTCGATTTCGAGATGAGCATCCTCGACGCGGGAACGGACGACCAATTCAAGTTTTATATTGACGGGGTTGAGCAGGCCGAGAGCACCGGCGCTGCAGTAAGGGTGCGGGAAGTGTTTGTCGGACCGGAATCCCACCTTTTGATGTGGCGGTTTGTCGAGGGCACCGGCCGCGCCATGATCAGCAACCACTCGCCATGATCGGGAACCTGCGATGGCAACTCGCCGTGGCTGCCTGCGTGGCGCTGGTGGCCGCATGCAAACCGGCAGCCGAGCACGGCAGCGAGCCGTCATCAAGCGGTGAGGATGGGGCGTTGGCCCGCGTCGGCCCCCTGGGGATTTACCAATCAGACGTGGATCTGCGCCTGCGCGACCACCATGGCGGACGCAACGACGAGGCGGCGCGCCAGATGGCGCTCGACGAGCTGGTCCGGCTAGCCCGGTTCACTCAGGCGGCGCTGGACGCAGGACTCGACGACGACCCCGTGGTCCGGGCGGAGTTCGCGCGAATCCTCGCTAGCCGGCACCGGGAAACGACCCTCAACCCGAAGTTGAAGGCCGCTGTGGCCGAGCCGGTCGCCGAGTCGCGGCTGCGCGAGATCTACGAGTCCACGAAATCCCGCTATCAATCCGGCGAGAAACGCCAGGTGGCAGTGCTCTGGCTCAACCCGAAGGGCAATCCGGAGCGTAAAAAGCAATTCGCTACCAAACTGGCCGGAGCTCGCGAGTGGATGCTCAGTCAGGCTAACCTCAAAAATCGACCTGAAGAGGGCTTCTCCGTGCTCGCTATCGACCATTCCGAACACCAAGCCAGCCGCTACAAGGGTGGGGTGGTTGGCTGGCTGGAAGTGGGCTCGGGACACATGGATCCCTGGACCCGGACGGTCGCCGAAATCGCATTTTCGCTTGGGAAACCCGGCGAGGTCAGTCAAGTGATCACCCGCCCAGATGGCCTCTTTCTGGTCCGCTACATGGCCACGCAACCGGCAGTGCTGCGCCCGTTTGAGGCGGTGGCCGGCGCGCTGCAACGAACCGAAAAGAAGCGACTGCGCGAGCAGGCTACGCAGGAATTTGAGCAAGCTATCCAGGAGCAATATCCGGTTGATCTAGCTACCCCGAGTCCATCGCCGACCGCTGACCGCAAGTAATGAAATGGGGCTTGCGGCGTTCATGATGTCGCCACCCTATCTGAGATCGGTTCTGCATTACACCGGGCACCTGACTGGCGGTGAGGGCCCGGCAGACGACGCTTCTGACAATCAGGTCATGAGCTCAACGGTCGGGCAAATACTTTCTCTTCTAGGCGGTGACACGTCGATCGCAGTCGGCGAGTTTTTTTTTAAGAAAGGGTGAAAAAACGCAAGAACCGCTGAGAATGGCTTTTGTGAGAATTGACGACGGATTGGCTCTGAAACCATTGAAAAACGTTGGAAAACAAGCAATGGCGGAGAGGGAAGGAATCGAACCAACCACGGATCATAACAACCCGTCAACGGTTTTGAAAGCCGTGGTGGATTAGCTCTAATAATAGGATTTCGTTACCATGTCTCCGATCTATCTCACTTTTTGCTGGCAATACGCTCTCATTTAGCCTCTATTCGCTCCCATGAGCAATAAGGTATCAGTCCTAGAGAGCGGCAAGAAAAACTATCCATGGTACGTCTCTTATCCAGACGGAGGCATACGGAAGAAAAAATACTTCAAAAAGAAAGAGCGTAAAGGGGGAGCTGATGAATGGGCAGCTAAGACACGGAAGGAACTTGCCAAGAAAGGGAATGAGCAAGCCTCTATCACCCCAACTGAGCTTCGAGCAGTCCACATGTTCAGAGAAGCTCTCAGGAAGCTGCCAGAGCACGCTCAGACGATAACACTGGTGGATGCGGTCGAGACATTCAACAAGGGGCTTGAAAGCCGTCACCAGTCGATTACCTGCCAAGACGTAGCTGACAAGCTTCTGGCCAAGCTACAGAAGAAACTCAAGTAACAGTACATTCGATCTTCTTTCGGATGATCCATCCCAGCATTGCCATCCCTGGCAACAAACCGTGGTGACGCTCTTTCAATCCAGAACCTATATCGAAAGAAAAAACTCACTTTTTCACAACTTTTTCAACAAAAGGAGGCGCCTATAACAACAGCCCTTTTAGTTTTTTTAATTTTGCTGTTCCTGCTGATAAGTCCGATTAAGGCACTGGCTATCCTCTGCCTCGTAATTCTGACA
>JARFRT010000017.1 GCA_029287105.1 Akkermansiaceae bacterium
GATGATCTGTGTGTCGCGCGCCCAAGCCAGCAGAGCGTCGAGCATCAGGGCGCCGATGCCGAGTCCCCAGTCGTCTTGCCGCACCGAGAGGCCAAACTCGCCTGTGTGTCGTAGTCGAGGGCGATGGCCGCCGGAAAAAGAGAGCGTGCTGACGATCTGGTCTTCCAGCAGGGCAAGAAGGTAGCGCCGGTTGTCGGCCTGGGCCCCGATCGGGCGCGAGCGGCGCTTCCAGGTGTCCAAAGAGCACGTCCGCCGATTGAAGGAGGGGCAAAACGTGCTCAAAGGCGGTCACGGGGTGCTCGCGGTCGTAGTTATTGCAGAAAATGACCTGGGACCAGTCGGGGTTGATGTTGTAAACATAAACCGACGGGTCCTCGCGACCCTCGACGAGCATGTCGACGGGGCGGAATGACTGGGTCCCCTTGAGGACGGGGTAGAGACGGGTGAGGTCATGTTGTTCCTCCGGCTTCATGCTGCCGAACGAGGTGCCGAGCTCGAGCCGTCCGGAGATGAGTCCGACCAGGCTGAGCATGGTGCGACGCGCATGGATGTCCATTTTTTTGAACGACTTGCCATCCGGGTAGTAGCCGAAGACGCTGCGGTTTTTGTACCAGCGCAGTCCCATGCGGGATGCCATTTCGGGTTCGAAGTGGGACGAGTCCGCCCAGACGCGTTGGAGGTCGACGATCCCGGCGGTGACATCAAGGCAGGGCGTGCCGTATTCACCGAGGTTGCGTTCGTGGATGTAGGCGTCCTTGCCAAGCCCCTCGCGGCAGAGCTCGAAGATCTTCCGGTAGGCGGTGGTGGTGGTGTGGGATTTGTCTTCAAATCCGCCGTCGAGGCACCAGCCGGATTCCGGGTAATCGAACTTGATGCCTTCCAGCCCTTGCTTGCGGAGCCGTTTCCACATGGCGAGGGTGTGAGCTTGGAATCCGGGGTCGGTGAAGTCGAATTTCACGTAAGGCATGTGGTGTCGGTGTTCGGCATGGATCCGTGAGATGTCGTTGTTAAGCATCCACTCGGGGTGGGCGATGGCGAAGTCGTTGGACGGCATGTTCGTCTGGATGTAAGTAAACGGGATGCCGCCGAGTTCGTGAAGTTTGCCACAGAACTTGCCAAAGGTTTCGTACGGGGGAACGAGCGACTTGTACTTTGCCCAGTGGGCGTCATCCCACCAGCCTTGCTGGGTGTCGCCGTAGTTCCGGTTGCAGTAGTAATCGGGTTCGAGACGGATGGCGACCGGGGTGTAATTGAGGATGCCGGATTTCTTGGCGAGTTCCATCTGGCCGACGAGCTCCTTCGAGTCGTTGATGTGGCGGCCCTCGCCGTATCCGCTGGAAACGAGCCATCCGCAGAGCGTGGGATAGTCATAGGGGTTCGGGTTGGCCTTGTTCGCGGTACGCATGGCGAGGCCGTAGCGCTCGAGTGAGGCAAATGGGTCGGCGGTGGAAAAATCGAGAAAGACAGTATCGACGGCGTCATAGGTGGCGCCGGGCGCAATCCGTTTCCCCTGCGGATCCTCGATCATGACGGTGAGCATCCCCCGCTTCCTTTCGTCGAGCTGGATGCGACGGAGGAAGTCGCGGTACTTCAGTCCGCCGACAACAAGCGAGTGGCGTTTCCCGTCGATTTTGCCGGTGACGAGCAGGTTGTTGTGGGCGTCGATTTCGAGTTGGTTTTCGACGCGGTTTCTCTCGGCGCCGGCGCCGCCGCGGAGGACCTGCGGGGTGGTGAGTTTTTTACCCGGCAGGAATTTTGCCTTGTCGATGATTCCGATCCTGGCGACGCGGGCAAGGAGCGGCTGGTGGTTGATGACGGAAAACCCGAGAATGGCGTATGGCAGATTATCGTAGACGGAGATGTGCAGCGCCTTGGTCAGGCGGTATCCGGCATTGGGTTTCTCGACGATGGTGAGCTTTTGCCCCTTGCCGAACTCGTCGTCGAGCTTGCTGGCATTCCACTTGCGCGTGGCACCTTCAGGCTGACGCCAACCGGATTCATCGACGGTGAACTTTGCACCGGAAAAGACGGTGACCCCGGAGGTGATGTCCGTGCCGGAGTAGGTGCCGGATTTCAGGTTATAGGCAAGGCGGAGAGATTGATTCTCAATGGTGACGAGGTTCGCTTTTTCGGCGACTTCGACCGCCTGGGCGGTGGCGACAAGGAGGGCGGTGGCGAAAAGATGCTGGAATTTCATGAGGATGTGGATGGCGACGGGATTTTATCTTTGATGCCTGAAGGATTAAAGTAATTCCTCTTGGAATGACACTTTATTTTTTAATCGCGAAATACGCGAAAGGAAGACCTCCTCCGCCTCCAAGGCTTCCGCCTACGTTGAAACTACGGCGCGACAAGTTGTTTGTGGCTTGGGTAGCCACTTGATTTTCGACCGCGAAAAAAGACGAAATGCGCGAAAGGAAGACTTGGGATGAGGCTTGGGTTGCTACTTCATTTGGGAACCACGGAATACACGGAAGTATTTTCCGGCGACGCCGGTCTTTCTTATTTGGTTTGTGGAGTTTAAAGCTTTCCGATTTCATGCCTTGGATAATTATGGA
>JARFRT010000073.1 GCA_029287105.1 Akkermansiaceae bacterium
TTCCTATGGTGAGTCTTGTTGCGGAGGTGGATAGCTTTCTTGTTATGTTAGGTGACGCCTGTGCCCAGCTGAAGGAGGAAGGCATTACGATTGAACGACCCAGGGTGGGTGTGATGGCGGAGGTGCCGGCCATAACGACGCTGATTCCATTCCTGGCGGGGAGGATTGATTTTGTGTCCATAGGGACCAATGACCTGAGCCAGTATATTCTCGCGATCGACCGGTCCAATGCCAGGGTGACTCACTTATCCGACCCGCTGCATCCGGCGGTTATCGATACGGTTGAGAAAATTGTCCTGGCATCGTTATCGAACGGGATGGATTTGAGTGTGTGTGGGGAGATGGCGGCAGACCCATGTAGTGTGGTGTTGTTACTGGCCATGGGGGTTGAGACGTTGAGTATGGCGGCTTACAGCATTCCTGAAATCAAGTGGGTGATTAGAAACATCTCACGACGTGCGGCAAGGGAGCAGCTCAAGCAGGTTCGGAAATACCACCATCCGGAGCAAACACGATCCCATCTGCGGGCATTTCTCGTCGATCAGGGCCTGGGCGGGATTCTCGAGCCCGGCATGGGTGAAATAGTCACCTGAGTGGAGGTCTCGCAGAGGGTTCGGGTTTGAGAAAAATGCCCAAAAGGATATTATTTTAGCGACATTTCCCGTGGTATGAGGACAATTCCGGGGTTCAAATGAGCTGTTTTTCCAGAGTAGCCATGAGAGTGAGTGTTATTACTGAACGGGTCGATCAGGATCTATTAGTTTATTTTTAGTGATGAATGCGCGTAGTCCGGCCCGGAAAAAAATTATTTTAGTGGGTAGTCGCAAGGGTGCGATTGCAGCCGCGAAACGTTGTGGTTGGGAGCCTGTGGTGATTGATGTCAAGGCGCGTCGTGAACAGTCACATTTGGCGTTCGGGGGTGGTTCGGATGGGGCGCTCGGGCAAATGCGCGAGATATATCCAGAGGGAGACAGCGTTGCTCCGTTAGGAGTGGCTGCCGTGACCACGGGTGCTGTGATGGCGGCGGCGGCGATTCGTCAACATTTTGGCCTGCCTGGAATTGGGCCGGACGTGGCGCTGCGCTGTCATGACAAGCTGGTCATGAAAAAAGCGATCGTGGCGGCCGGGCTTCGCTGTGCGCCGTGGATGGAGACCGGTGAGCGTACCACGGCATCCGAGTTGATTGATTCGTTGGGGTTGCCGGTTGTGCTGAAGATGCCCATCAGTTCGGGGGGGCGAGGAGTCTGGATTTGCCATGACAGGGAGGAGGTGACGCGACATCTACGGCCTGGTTTGCTCGCTGAGGGTTTTGTCACGGGGACGGAAATGAGTGTCGAAACCTTCCGGTCTGCCGGCGTAAGTATTTTCCAGAATTTCACCCACTACCTTCGACCCCGCTGGGCCAATGTCGTCCCGGCCGACCTGGCTCAAGATGACGCGAGGGGTGTGAGCGATCTGGCTGAAAAAGTGCACCAGGCACTGGGAATCAGCAGCGGCATCAGCCACATGGAAGTGTTTCTCGGTGAGGATGGGCCTGTGTTTGGCGAAATTGCGGCACGCCCCCCGGGTGGGTACCTGATGGATTTGATTTCGCGTGCTTATGACTTTGATCCGTGGGAAGTTCTACTCCGGCTTGCGGTGGGAGAAGTCCCGCAGCCCCTCCCCGAAGTCGCAGCCCGATATGCCGGGGTGTGGTTGGTGCACCCCGGAGAGGGAGTGGTGTCGGCTATTGACGGCCTGGACCGGGCCCGTGCGATTCCGCATGTGGTGCATGCAAGCTGCAAGCTTCGCACGGGTGATGCTGTCGCTGACCGGGTCGGGAGTGGCGAGTCCAAGGGTTACGTGCTCGCCGAGGCGCCCTCTCTCCAGGCATGTGCGCATGCATTGCAGCAAGCGGTCGAGGCCATCCGGGTTACGTGCCGACCCTGAATAATTCCCAGGGGGGCGAAGTGTGCGAGCAGCGCCGCCGACGCGATGGCGGGGATCGAAGTTTTAGTATTAAATTTCAAATGCCGCGGAAGTGCGTCCTGCGGACGGGGGGGTGATCATGACCGGGACGGTCATGCCACGGCTAGCCCGCATATTTCATGAAGGCTTCTGATGGAGCGTGATTGAGGTAGTTGCTCCCCAGACTGGGTCGGGATTACCC
>JARFRT010000078.1 GCA_029287105.1 Akkermansiaceae bacterium
CCTTTGCGGGGAAGTAAGCGGATGGCATCGGTGAAATCGTTATTGGCGACGGAGCGGAGGAAGTGTTCCCGCAGTTTTTGGGGGCTGGGGTAATTGCAGGGGGGGGAGTTTTTGAGGATGGCGGCGGGGAGCATTTTTTTCAGCTCGCTTTCATCGCCGTGGTGGTGTCTCCAGCGCTGTGCCCGGCGCTCGTTTTCAGGTAGTAAGGCAACCTTGAGCATGGGCGCGAGACGCACGAAGGTTTTTCCTCCGGATTTGTGGATGGGGAAGTAGATTACCCTTGATGTATCACGATCCATGGGGTTGAGGCAGCCAAGCGCGACCTCGTTGCGCGTGTGGTCTTCCTTGAGGACTTGGGCGATCACGGAGCGGTTGGTCAGCAGATGCCAGTCGCTCGATTTGGGGCTATTGCGAAGTCCTTGGGAAACAATGTCAATGGTGGTGTCGAGGGGTTCGAGTAACTGATCCGAGGCGGCCCCCATGGAGGCGAGAATGCCAAGCAGGTTTTTTTCCCGACATTGTTTGACGAAGTAGATGACGACCTCCTCGGGTGACATGGCATCGAAGCCTGCCTTCTGTTCGACGGCGGCGATGGTGCTTTTGAAATCGGCAGACGCCTTTTCCCTGCTTTGTGTTTCGCGCTCGATTTTTTCGCGTGCCATCCAGCGTTCAAGGGTGCGGACGTTGAGTTCAACTGTCTCGTCGTATCCGTATCCGGTATTGCTGAATGAACCGGGGAGGGGTGCGGGTTGCCATTCTTTTTTGCCTTTGATGAGGGCCACCGCATGGATACGGTCGTTTAATGGTGCAGCCGGGTTGGTGGCGCGTACGAGTATGGCTGCGAGGTGGTTTTTCACCTTGGTTGATACGATGGAAAACGTATCACCTTGGCGGAAATCATTTTTTTGGAGGAAGGTGATCCTTTCCCTGATGGTTTTGCGGCGTTGGAGCCCGCAATGGGGCGAGAGTGCCGTATGCTTTTCGATATCGAGCTCTCCTTTTGAGAGATGGTTGAGGTAGTTGAGGGCCGCCTGGTTGGATCCGTCCGCAGAGGGGTTGTCTGCGAATTCGTCACCATGGCAGGAAAGCGCAAATGCGAGAGCGAGGGTGGTGATGATGCTCTTCATGGGGGAGGGGGGGTTACCGGGTTAGATCTTCGAATTCCCTTTCCAACACCTCGTTTTTTCCGGTAGGGGGTGCAGGTGATGGAGGGTTTTTGTTCGCACTGGTCTGGAGGAGTTGATTGAGATTGTCGTGCGGGTTATGGATGCTGCCGCTGAGCGTTATTTTGGTGTAAATAAACCCGTTGTGAGGTTCGGAAAAGATCGATGGCGGCGGCGATTTTTTGCTGAACAGTCTGGCGGGTATGCCGACATTGAGATCACCGGCGAGGACACCATCGGCGTTGACGGATAATCCGCCTTTGATGGTCAGGACGCCACTGCAGGTGAGGCTGAGGTTATCGAGGCTGACGCCCTCGGAAGTGCGCATCATGGTTCCGAGGCAATGATTGAACGTGGGCCGGACATACTGGGTGTCGCCTGTGAGGTTTTTCAGTTCAGTAAGAAAGGGGAGCTCACTGATGCGGAGTTCGGTTGAATTAAAAGGCATAATAAAGCTGAGCGTATCCGCGGCCTGTTTTTTGTAGTCGTAGGAGAGTGATCCCATATCGCTTCGGATCTCTCCCTGGATCAGGCGCCCCAGCCCCGCCCCGAGTAGTTCCTGGATGGGGTAGTCCTTTGCCCTGACGTCGAGGATGACGGGTCTGCTGGTATCCTTGGCGATGCGACCTTTGATGGTCAGCTCACCTTTGTGTGCGTCTCCGGCCTCAAGCAGCGCTTCGATTTCGCAATCCCGGGCATTGAGGGTGACGATGCCCGAGGATATTTCCAAGGATGGCCAGTTTTTGATTTTCATCAATCCACCTTGGAACACGATTTGGTAGCGTTCATCGACTTGCCTACGCAGTGCTACTTGGAGCCCTGTAACGGCGGGGGCATCCCGGTCTTGACCGAAATGCAGGTCAAGCTGGTTGCAGCGGAAGGTGCCGAATTGGTAGGGTGACAGCACCCGCTCCAGTGGCGGTTCCATGTTGGTGGCGGGTGTTTGAAGGTGGATTTTACCGAGCCGGGCGACGACTTCCTCTCCGATCCATTCGTTTGAGAAGAAGCTCGTGGCCAGAATGTTGGCATAAAGGCTGTTGAATGAAGCGGATTGAAGGAAGGAGTGGTTATCCCAGTCGAGTTCCACCTTGCTGGCTTTGGCCGAAATAGGGGTTACCCTCAACTGGGTGAGGGCGGTTGTCTCCGCCCCGGAAAGCTTCGAAATCGTAGCTTCAGTGGATTCCTTGAATTGACGGCCGTTGTACTTGGCGATGATAAAGATGGTTCCCGCGGCGAGGATGACCAGGATCCCGATGAGCGATCCAAGCATGGCCCATTTCAGTTTGGGGTTGGTTTTTTTAGCTGCCTTTTTTTTCGGCTGGCTGGAGCGTCTTTTGCGTCTTCTTACCTTAACCACCTGTGAGCCGTCTGCCCGGGTGACGAGTTCGCCGTCTTTTCTTGGATCTGATGGGTCGCTGTCTGAGCTGGATGATCGTTTCTGCCTGTCATTGCGCTTTAAGCGGGCCATCATTTCGTCGACCGAGTAATTTTCACCTCCTTGACTGGGATTGTTAGGATTGGATTCCATATAGCTTGTTGGTTCCCGGAAAACTAGCCAATATCAGGAGCTCTGCAACCGCCAAAACCGCCAAATATAAATATTGGGATGTGTTAACGATGTCGCCATCGTGCGCCGGTGGGGTCGACGAGTTCAGCATTTACCGTGATGATGACCGCCTCCCTGAATGTGCGGCTGGCATCGGAGCGGAAAAGCCGGCCAGCGTAGGGGATGTCGCCGAGAAAGGGGACCTTGTCCTCGATCTTGGTTTTGCGGCTGGTCATGACGCCGCCGAGAACGACGGTGGCGCCATCCTGAATGGTGAGGGTGGAATGCTGAAGCCGGACGACTTTGAAGACCGGCATGAGGATGCGGTTGGCGGTGACCAGGGTCGCTGCTTCATCATCGGTCGGGCTTCCGATGATGGGGTTGCCATAGTTGACGAACCCTTCAAACTCGACCAATTCGGGTTTGAGGGAAAGCTCGATGAACCGTCTGTCGGGGCCCACGGTAGGCTCGACTTCAAGGGTGACGCCCACGTTGCGTGTTTCAAATGCCGTGGGGTGTGCGGGGGTGACGGGGAATGATGATTGCGACTGGACGGGTAATCCGGTGATGGGGTCGATGGCGCCGAGCCCGCTGCCAACTCCAAAGCTGTTCGGGAGTTCAGGGGGTTCGTATTCGGTGGGATAGATGAATTCGCGGATGATCTCGATCTTGGATCGTTCGCCGCTGCGGGAGATGATCGTGGGTTTGACCATCACATCGGCACCCGTTGTCTGGTTGAGGCCGCGCATCATCATTTGGATTTGAATGTTACTTGCCACGGCGGTTACCGTAAGGATGCCTGGGGCTCTGAGTTCTGAGTCGGAGATGGCCCCCGCGGCACTGGAATTAATAAAACTCGAGATGGAGTCCTCACGTGCTGCACCATTGCCGCTGCGGTTGCCTGAGGTGATGGGGTCACCATTGATAGGGTTGGGGATGATGCCGAAAGGGGTGCCGTTTCCTGGGCTTCCTCCGCCAAGGAAAGTGCCGTTTCCGAGCCCCAGTGGTGTGATGGCCCAGTCGAAGCTGAGTTCCTTCAACTTTTCCTCGCTGATGCGCATGATGGTGGTCCTGACGATGACCTGAACGGGTTCTTCATCGGAGATGAGTGACACGAGTTGGTCCACGAGATCGATGTTTCCTGCTGTGTTACGCACAGTGAGTGAGTTCGTGGATGTGATGTATTGGGCGGATGCTCCTTCCGGGAAGCTGACCCCGTTTTGTTTGAGAAAGTCGGTGATGCTGATTTTTGCCGCAAGTTTGCCCTCCTTGTTGTTGCTTTCGTCACCGAAGATGCTGTCGTCCTCGCTTTTTTGGTGCGTAGCTGCAGATGAAATGAAATTCGGAGGGACGCGGAATGTTTTGGAAATAAGGGCAGTATCAGTGCTGCCAACCGGGGTGATGAGGACACCCACACCATCGGTGCGCCACTGCGTACGTGTCTGGTCAGTGATGTAGTCGAGTATTTTCGAGAGTGGCAGCGAGCGTGCTTTGAGAGTGACGCGGGTGTTTCTGATGGATTGGGCGCTATCCGAAGTTTTGTCGCCGAGGTTGACGATGATGTTGATTCCGGTTTGTTCATCCCCGGCATCGGGTGCGTCACCGAGGCGGCTTTGGATCCGGACGAAGTCGATGGCTTCGTCGAGGGTGACGTTGTCGAGGTCAATCATATCGACCATGATACCTGCGAGTTTGTCCCGGAGGTTGGCGGCGAAACGTGACGGTGAGGTGAGGGCGGCGGGTGGCAGGGCGTGATCGGCCGCCGGGACATAGAGCCCCCAGGCTCGATCGACCTGCGCCAGCATTGCGGAGCGGGTGTGGTCTCTGGCGGCCCGGTAGTAATCGGATTGGGTGGCGTTGATTTTTTCCATGCTGCGGCGTGCCGCCTTGTTGAAGGGGTCGATATTGAGCACGGCCTGATAGACCGTCACGGCACGGTCGTACTGACCGAGGCTGTAGAACCCTTCGGCTTCACGGAGAAGTCGGCCTACTTTGACCACATCCTGGACATGCTCGGGAGTGATGGCATGATTATAACGCAGGGGGTCGTCCACCTGTTGTCTCAGTTTCAGGGCGCCGAGATGGGCGGGGGCGATTTCTGGTTTGAGGACGGTGTCGAGGAGCTGGGTGGCGTCACGGTAGCTGCCTCCTTTGGCGAGGGCCCGGCTGTGTTCGGTGGCGGCGGTGGCGTAGCGATCCGCGGCTGCGGTGCGAAGATCGTGGTTCAGGGCGCCATTGGGGAGGAGGTCGAATGCCTGTGCGTAATGCTGGACGGCCGTTTTGTAATCGTTTTTTTGGTAGGCTGCATCACCACTTTTGAGAAGCTCATGGGCCTTGCGGGCATTGCCAATTCTGCGCTGCAACTCCTTCTGGACGGCCGACTCCTGCGCATGTATGGGGGGCACAATGAGAGGCGTACACATGACGAGTACACATGCCATCGAGGCGCGGGCGATCTGCCTTCGGTATTCAAAACACAATTTTTCCATGGGACGTAGTGATCGGCTTATAGACGGGACGGGCCCCGGGGGTAAGCGTAAAATTAAAAAAAATGCGGGGTCGGCCTTGGCGGTGGTGACGGGGGTGGAGGTGATCCGGCGGTTTTTATTTTCTGAAAATGCACGTAGAATGGGCTTGTGATGGTATTTTCTCAAGCTAGGGTGCGCACGCGGACGAGGTTCCGCGAAATTGTCATGGAAACTTCCAAGGAAACTAGTGCCGACACCTCTGCCGACGCCTCTGGCGCGTCCTCGTTTGCGACTGCTGATGCTGCGGGTGCGGCACTGGCGCACGCCTCGTATGATTCAAAGATCGAGGGGAATGTGATTTTCACCCGCGTCGATGCGGCGATCAACTGGATGCGTAAAAACTCCCTCTGGCCGATGCCCATGGGGCTGGCCTGCTGTGCGATTGAGCTGATGGCGACGGCTTCCTCTCGTTTTGACATTTCCCGTTTTGGTGCCGAGGTGATGCGTTTTTCCCCACGGCAGAGTGACGTCATGATTGTTGCGGGTACGGTGACCTACAAGATGGCGCTTGCCGTGAAGCGGGTCTGGGACCAGATGCCCGACCCGAAGTGGTGTATCGCCATGGGTGCCTGTGCTTCCAGTGGGGGTATGTACCGCAGCTATGCCGTGCTTCAGGGCATTGATAATCTGTTGCCTGTGGATGTCTATATCTCCGGTTGCCCGCCCCGTCCCGAGGCGTTGATTGAAGGTCTGATGAAACTGCAGGCAAAAATTGACGGTGAGGAGTCGACCCGCGACCTCAAGGCTGCGGCTCCCGCAGACTCCATTGAAGCCTAACCCCTCATCCGCCCATTGACTACCATGACGACTCTGCAAACCGCCGGCCAAGAAGCTGCAGCCAAGGTTCTTGAAAAATTCACGTCCGCCACCCGCCATGAGTTTCGGGGGGAATCCACTGTCACTGTGAAGCTCGAGGAGCTGCGTGCGGTGATGGAGTTCTGTCGGAATGTGTTGAAGCTGAACTTCCTGATTGACGTTTCCAGCGTGGACAACATGGGGGAGGAGCCTCGGTTCATGATGGTGTATGAGCTGGCCAAGGTCGATGATTCCGTGCATCTGCGCGTCAAGGCTGCTGTTGCCGAGCAGCAGGCGGATGCTGGAGAGGTGCCTACGGTCAGCGATCTCTGGGCCACGGCTGATTGGCATGAGCGTGAGGTTTACGACATGATGGGGATTCGATTTTCCGGGCACCCTGACCTACGCCGTATCCTTATGTGGGAGGGTTACCCCTACCACCCGCTACGCAAGGAATTTCCCTTGGCGGGGAGGCCCAGCGAGATGCCGGATGTTGCGTTCACCGGCGAAGCTCCCATGGCGGACGGTCCTTTTGTGACCTCTGCCGGATCGACTTCCCGTGTCCAGGGCGAGCCGCGTGCGCGCTAGACCTGTTGCGCCGCAGCACGGTGTGCGTTTCTTACTCCGGGATGGCGCGGAAAAAACTCCAGCCTAATTCGAGCGGATCGTGTGTTGTGCTGTCGAAGACCGGTGACGAATTTTCGTGCGTTGAGCTACGGGAATGCTAGCCTCACCTGTCCATGCCCACCCTGAATCGACGATTGCTCTCCTGGTTGCCCCGGATGCAGGTTCACCTGCCGGGCATGGACGCGATGACCGGACTTGTGGTTGTTTTGGTTTTGATTCATTTTTTCTTGGCGCGTGCCGGCGGTCCGGGCGAGGTCCCGTGGTACTATCTTAACTTTGGTTTGTCCTGGCACGGTTTTTCCTCAGGGAAGATATGGCAGTTGGCGACCTACGGGTTGGTGCATGGCGACGGGTTTCACCTTTTGCCGAACCTTCTGATGCTGTGGCTTGTGGGTGGGCGCGTGAGCCACATCCTGGGCCACCGGAAGTGTGTGCAAATCATCTGCTTCGGTGTGTTGGCTGGTGGTGTCATACATCTTCTGACGGGTCTTATGATGATGCAGACCGGGTATAATGAAAGCCAGCTTGTCGGAATATCCGGGGCCTGTCTGGCGCTCCTGCTGACATTGACCACGCTATCGCCCGACTCCCGGATGTGGCCCGTGCCGATCAGTGGGAAAAGCCTCGGGCTGGGGCTCATTTTTGTCGAGCTGCTGCTTTGGCTGGTGCAGCCCGGGCTCGGGGTGCCTGGATTTTCAAACATGGGTGACCAGATCGTTCTGTGGGGCGGGGCCGGCTTGTTTCAAATCAGTCACGGTTGTCATTTGGGCGGGGCGCTGGTCGGGTGGTGGACCGCGCGTAAGTTGCTCGCCCCACCCCCCAGTCTGGAAAAGTTGCGGCAAATGCGTTCTAAGCGTGAAAAGGAAACCGGTGAATTAGGCGACCTTGGTTGATGCTTGCCATGACGGGAAATACTCGGCTAGACTCCGTGGACGCCGCCCGTCCGGGCAGGATCAATCACCATTAAACAAACAACTATCTATCATGAGTATTCAAGTAGGAGACCAAGCCCCCGATTTCAACCTCGTTACCCTCACTGCCGAAGGCCCGCAGACGGTGCGCCTTTCTGACATTGTCGGTTCATCTAACATTGTCCTTCTTTTTGTGCCGATGGCTTTTACCGGTGTTTGCACCGAGGAGTTCTGTGCCATCACCAAGGGGCTTTCCGTTTACGACGAGCTCGACGCCAAGGTCATTGGTATTTCCGGCGATAACCCATTTGCCCAACAAGCATGGGCTGAAAAAGAAGGCATCGGCATCACGCTTCTCAGCGACTACGAGCACACGGCGACAGCGGCCTATGGCGTTGCTTACGACTCCTTCCTGCCTGAGAAAAACCTGATCATGGGAGGTGTGCCCAAGCGCTCCGCCTTCGTGGTCGATAAATCAGGCGTCGTGCAATACGCCGAGGTGAATGACAACCCGGGTGACTTGCCTGACTTTGAGGCAATCCAGGAGTGTCTGAAGTCGCTCTAACAAACGACTCCTCTCCCCGATGATCTGGGCTCTGCATGGAGCCGTCGGCAGGGCGGCAGACTGGCGCGCGTATGCCGCCTCTTTGCCCTCCGAATTAGGCGGCGTGCGTCGGCTTGACCTCTGGCGCTTCCTCGACTGCTGCCCGATGCCGTTAGAGGAATTCGGCGCCACCCTCGCCGGGGAGATCACCCGTGCTGACCCTGCGCCGGTTCTGGTGGGTTACTCGATGGGGGGGCGTCTTGCCCTGCATGCGCTTAGAGCCCGACCCGACCTCTGGAAGGCGGCCATCATCATCTCAGCCCATCCTGGGTTGAGTGACGAGGCGGAACGTGTCGAGCGCCGGGAAAAAGACGCCGAGTGGTCGGCGCTTGCGCTCAAAGGCGAGTGGGCTGAGTTTCTCCGGCGCTGGGAAGCTCAGGCGGTGATAGCTGCGGCGGGCGAGATGCCGGATCGTTATCCGCTCAAAGACCGCCGCGCCTCGATCGCCCGATCCTTCATTGATTGGTCGCTTGGTGCCCAGGCGGACCTGAGCAAGGATTTGAAAGGGGTGACCTGCCCGGTTCTCTGGCTCACCGGCGAGCGCGATGGCAAATTTACCGAGCTAGCAAGGAATGTGGTGCCGGATCTCCCCCGGGCGCAACACATCGTGGTCCCCGGTTGCGGCCACCGCGTGCCCTGGGAAAAGCCGCAGGAGTTCTCCCGGATAACGCGTGAGTTTTTGGCTGAGCTGCCGTGATTGGCTCGCGTCGGAACAGGGTTTTTTGCGATTTGGAGTTTGTAACTTAAGACTTAGAACTTAAAACACCCCCATGTGGATATCAGCGCACACCTTTGAAGACATTCTCTACGAGAAAAGCGAAGACGGGCAAATTGCCAAGATCACGATCAACCGGCCGGAAGTGCGGAATGCATTCAGGCCGGAGACCACCCAGGAATTGTTAGCCTCGCTCGAGCTTGCTCACGAGGACCCGGAAGTGGGGGTCGTCATTCTTACCGGGGCGGGCGACAAGGCATTTTGCTCCGGGGGCGATCAAAAAGTCCGGGGGCACGCCGGATATATCGGTGGCGATGGGGTGCCACGTTTGAATATCCTCGATGTGCAGCGCAAGATCCGCACGCTCCCGAAACCCGTGGTCGCGATGGTGGCGGGCTACGCCATTGGCGGCGGGCACGTGCTCCAGGTCGTTTGCGATCTCAGCATTGCCGCCGACAATGCCATTTTCGGCCAGACCGGCCCGAAGGTGGGGTCGTTCGACGGTGGCCTTGGCTCCAGTTATCTTGCGCGCATTGTCGGACAGAAAAAGGCGCGTGAGATCTGGTATCTTTGCCGGCAATACGACGCCCAACAGG
>JARFRT010000150.1 GCA_029287105.1 Akkermansiaceae bacterium
TCCTAATCACGATCGTCAGCCTGCTGACCGGAGCTGTCACCCCGTTGCATGCCGCGCCGAAAAAGCCGCTCAACATCCTGTTCATCCTCGCCGACGACCTCGGCTGGACCGACCTCGGCTGCTTTGGCTCCAGCTTTTACGACACCCCCAGCCTCGACGGCCTGGCCAAGGGCGGCACCCGGTTCACCCAGGCCTACGCCGCCTGCCCGGTCTGTTCCCCCACCCGGTCCTCGATCATGACCGGCCAATACCCGGCCCGCACGCAGAACACCGACTTCTTTGGCGGCCCGCAACCCGAGGCGATGAAAAAAACCAAGCGCCCGGTTCTGCCCGCCCGTTATATCGAACACCTCGACGCCAAGCACACCACCCTGGCCGAGGCGCTCAAGACCCACGGCTATGCGACCTTCTTCGCCGGAAAATGGCACCTCGGCCAGGAAGGGTCCTACCCCGAAGACCACGGGTTTGACATCAACATGGGAGGCTTTCACAGAGGTGGCCCCTATGGCGGTAAAAAATACTTCTCACCCTACGGCAACCCGAAACTCAAGGACGGCCCGGAGGGTGAACATCTGCCCGACCGACTCGCCACCGAGACCGTCAAGTTCATCGCCGCCAACAAAGACAAGCCCTTCCTCGCCTACCTCTCGTTCTACTCCGTCCACACCCCGCTGATCGGCCGCGAAGACCTGGTTGAGAAATACGAGAAAAAGAAAAAGTTGTTAGCGAAGGATCAAGCCGTGTGGGACAGCGAGCCGCCACGCAAGGTAAGGCTCGTTCAGGACCACGCCGTCTACGCCGCCATGGTCGAAGCCATGGACCAAGCCGTCGGCAAGGTGCTGAAAGGTCTCGAGGACAATGGCGTGGCCGATAACACGCTGGTCATCTTCTTCTCCGACAATGGCGGCCTCTCGACCTCCGAAGGCCACCCGACATCCAACCTCCCGCTGCGCGCGGGCAAAGGCTGGCTCTACGAAGGGGGCGTGCGCGAACCCATGATCGTGCGCTGGCCCGGCGTCACCCCCGCCGACCAGGTTTGCACCCAACCCGTCATTTCCACCGATTTCTTCCCGACCATCCTTGAGGCCGCCGGACTGCCGGCTCTCAACCAACAGCATGTCGATGGCGTCAGCTTCGTGGCAACCCTCAAAAACCCGCAACGCAAACAAAAAGACCGGACACTCTTCTGGCACTACCCGCACTGGGGCAACCAGGGCGGCACCCCCGGCACCGTTGTTCGCAGCGGCGACTGGAAACTCATCCACTTCTACGACCCCGCCAAACCCGACGAGCTTTACAACCTCAGCAAGGACGCCAGCGAAAAAAACAACCTGGCGAAGCAGGAACCGGAACGCCTCAACCAATTGAAAAAACACATGGACCGACTGCTCAAGGAAACCAGTGCCCGTTTACCAACAGTCAATCCGGCGGCCCAAAAGTAACCCCCCCCTTCCCCGTCATCATGGTCGACATCGCTGCCACACAGATCACTCACTCCGAGTGGACGGAACGAGCGGCGCAGCATCGCTCGATGGTCAAGCGCTGGACCGACCCCTACCGCGCCCGCCGTGGTGCCCATCAAGCCCATCCCGTCTTCGACTTCCTCTTCAGCTACTACCCGTTCTCATTGGGCAAACTCGAACAATGGCATCCGGGTATGGGCTTCAGCCTCGAAAACTCACCCGGTGCCACACCCGGATACAACCCGAGGCACTATCAGATCACAGCCGAATCGATCCGACTGGCCCCTGAAAACCTAGCCGATAAACCGCGGCAAAGGATCGCCTGGATCCACAACTTGTTAGTTCTGACCCAACACCGACCCGCCAATTTCTCCTGCTTCGGAATGCACGAGTGGGCGATGGTTTACCAGGGTAATCAAGCAGGGCGACCGAGCGACATCCGCCACCGGGAATCGGCGTCACTCCGACTCAGCCAGGAGGAAATCGACCACATCGTCGAATCCCACCCGATCGCGTGCAGCCACTTCGACGCGTTCCGCTTCTTCTCCCCCGCCGCGCTTCCATTCAACAGACTACAACCTAGCCTGGATGCACGGCAAGACTTCGAGCAACCCGGGTGCTTACACACCAACATGGACCTCTACAAATGGGCGTCCAAGTGTATGCCGTGGGTTGGCAGCGACCTGCTCTGGCAGTGCTTCCAGCTCGCGCTCGCCGCCCGCGAACTCGACATGCAAGCCAGCCCGTACGACCTCACCCGTTACGGCTACGCACCGATCAAAATTGAAACGGCCCCGGGCCGGGCCGAATATGAAAAACAACAACGCGAAATCAATGCACGCGCACAGCCGCTCCGCCAACATATCATCGACACCCTGGCTCTGTGCCTAATCAAGCCCGTGGCCGAGGCATGATTGTATGCGTTCCCTCAAAACAGTTCGCATTCCAAACGAAATCAATTAATATCCATGGCAAACATGACCCAATCACCCAACGACAGCATCGCCCTACTCATCGACGCCGACAATGCACCGGCGGCAAAAATTGAGTTTATCATCTCGGAGCTCGCCACCCACGGCGTGGTCAATATCCGGCGCGCCTATGGCAACTGGAAAAAGCAATCACTCTCGGGATGGGAGAAGGTGCTGCACGACTATGCCATCCAACCGGTGCAGCATTTTGATATCGTGAAGGGAAAAAATGCGACCGACATGGCACTGCTGATCGAAGCCATGGACATCCTCTATCCCAAGGATGTGGAAACATTCTGCCTGGTGTCCTCCGACAGCGATTTCACCCCACTCTGCCTCCGTCTGCGCGCGGATGGAAAGCAGGTGATCGGATTTGGCCGACAGAACACCCCCGAGCCCTTTGTCAACGCCTGCACCCGCTTTATTTTCCTCGATGAAGACGATTCGGCCAAAACCCCGGAAAAAAAGAAGGAGACATCCCTCGGCCAACTCAAGCGCAACACCAAGCTGATGAACACCCTGCGCAATGCGGTCAAAGCCGCCGCCGACGACGACGGCTGGGCGTCGCTCGGGCCGGTTGGTTCGCACATTGCCAACCAGGGCCCCTTCGACCACCGCACCTATGGTTTCCAAAAACTGAGCGACATGTTTGAAACCATTGATTTGTTCGATGTGAAAAAAATCAAACAGCAAAATCGAAGCGTCATCCGGGTTCGGTTAAAACAACCCGCCGCCAAAAAATCGGCGCGGAAAGCCGTCAGGAAGCCCGCGCCACCGAAAGACTAACAAGTCACGCAATCCGCGTATCCCGACTCTGCCATTTTTCCCGCAACCCACGGAAAAACAGCCACAGCACCCAGAATGCACCCGCTCCCATTGCGGCCCAGGGAAACAACCACCCTGCCCGCGTGTAGATCGTTTGCCGCTTGCTCTTGCCAATTTCAGCCGTAAGGACGCCCTCTTCAATAATCGGCAGGGACTTGGTCCGGTTTCCATGGGGATCGATGACTTGGGTCATGCCTGATGTGGCTGCAACCACAATCCATCGGCCATTTTCCGCGGCACGATGACGGAATAGTTCGGCGTGTTGGAAATGCTGTTTCTCACCCCAGCGAATCGCATCCATACTGGGAATCGTTAGGAATTCAGCGCCGTCAGCCACCATACGCCGGATCACGTCCTGGTAGTCGCAGTCGAAACAGATCGGGGTTCCTATTTTCCACCGAGGAGTCGTCACCGCTTTGGCCTCAGTTCCAGCTACTCCATCATCAAAAAAATGCACTGTGTGGTTTTTGTAATGTTCACCGGCCACGCCGTCCTTGGTCAGGGTGAGCGCTGTATTATGCCAGTCGCCGTCGTCCCGTAATGTTTGCGTGCCCACGACGAGGATGGCATCGGTTTCTTCCGCAAGCCCAAGCAATTGATCCCACTGCCGTTGATCACGTCGCACATCGTAAAAAATGGCATTTTCAGGCCAGAGAATGATATCGAACCCCTCCCGCTCAGTCGATGTCACCGAGCGTGTGAGACTGATGTAGTTATCGATATCCATCAACTCGCTCTGTACAGCAGCGACACGCACCGAGGTGTTTTGAGGGGACTCCCTCTTTTCCTGAGCCCACATGGAGACAAGCAGCAGGAGAAGCACAACAGCCCCCATCACACGATGATTCTTCTTCTGACACAACAGTGCCGCTCCGAGGATGATCAGAAAACTCGCCCCACACACACCTAAGATCGGAGAAACCCACGTCGGCCCCAAACCCAGACCCGGGGTCATCCACGGGAATTTCAGATAGAAAAGCTCAGACCTATAAAACTCCATGGCGACCCACCACACTGCGGCAAACAAGGCTGTCATCCAGCCCCTGCCGTAACGACGGGATGCCACCGCGTACCCACGGGCAAAAAAGGCCGTAAAAAGTGCCATGATCAAAATAAGAGGCACAAACATATGCCCAGCCCCTTCGAAAACGTCCAGTATCCAGGACATCGTAACTCCATAGAACAGAGCTCCATGACAGAGCCCCAAATAGGAACCGTGCGAAGGCTTCACCCCATGCAGTGCAATCAACAGCGGCACCCACGCCACCACCGCCAACGAAGCCCAACCAATCGGAGGGAAAACAAGGATACCCAAACACGCGCTGAGGAATACCAATGCTACGCGAATCAAGATATGCATGAGCTTATCCTAACATCAACGCAGGCAGACCGGCAACCCAATATCCCGATTATCGGAGCCCCAGAGTGATCCCCAGGGTGTCTAGCACAGCCGACTTGATCGGGTCGAGTAGCAGCGAGGGAAAGAGGCCGAGGACCACGAGCGCGACAGCGGGCAGCAGCACGGCAAGGGTATGCCCCAATGACAGCGGGAATTCCCCCTCTTCCGCCTTCTCCTCACCCAGGACAAAAGCTTGTTTGAGCACGGACAGGTAGTAATACAGCGAGATGGCACTCATGACCACCGCCAGACCAACCAACCAACTCAGGCCGGGCATACCCTCGGTTAAGGCGGAGCTGTCCGACAGGGCGGATCCAAACAGAATGAATTTGCCGGCAAATCCGGCCAGTGGCGGAATCCCCGCCAGCGAGGTCATGCATATCAACAAGCTCACAGCCAACAGCGGCGAACGGTGCACGAGGCCGGCAAAGGAGCTAACCGAATCGTCCCCATGCTCGCGCTCGACGGCGGCGGTGACAGCGAGCGCCCCAAGGGTCGCCAACGCGTAGACCACGACATAAAACAACGCCGCGCCGGACGACGCCGCACCATGGGCGCTCATACCAACGAGCAGGTAACCTGTGTTGGCCACAGCGGAGTAGGCCAGCAACCGGCGCACGCTCTTCTGGGCGAGTGCCAGGATGTTACCAAACACCATCGAAACGGCCGCTAGGATCGCCAGCCACATCGACCAACCGGCAGCCATTTGCCCCAGGTTTGCCGAGCCGGCGGCGGCGGGGAAACCGATCATCAGAAAACGAATCAACAACACCATGCCGACGACTTTCGACGCACCCGCGATCAGGGTGACGCTGGTCAGCGGGGCGCCTTGATAGACGTCCGGTGCCCAGTAATGGAATGGGGCCGCCGCCAGCTTGAAGCCGAGCCCGACCAGCACCATCAACAAGCCCACCATACCCAGAGTGGATGTTGGATTCGCCGCTACGGCGGAGGCCACGCCCTGCAACGTGTCGGAATGGGAGAAGCCGTAAAGGAAGCTCAGTCCAAACAGGGTGAAGGCGGCGGAAACGGCTCCAAACAAGAAATACTTCAGCGACGCCTCCGCACTGCGCGCCGTGCGGGAAAATCCAGCGAGCAGGTAAAGCGAAAGGCTGGCCAGCTCAAGCGCGACAAACAGGAACAGCAAGTGGTTGCTGCCGACGGTCAGCACCAGGCCTGTCAGGGCGAATAACATCAGCGCAAAAAACTCGCCCGGGTTGGCGATTTCCTTGTGCGCCGGCGGCAGCAGCATGGCAAGCAGGCCAAGCCCCAACACCATCCCCTTACTCATAAGGGCCATGGGGTCGAGCGAGATCAGGTACGACCCCGAGTCCACGTCCCTGGGGGCAAAGCCGAGCGCCACTCCGGCAAAAACCACGCCCATCACAGCAATGGTAGCCGCCAGACCGGAACTGATCGGTTTCCCGGTTTTCGATTCGCGGGTCACGGCCACACCGAGAAGTACCAGTGCGGTGATGACCAGCACGGCTTCGGGGAGCAATTGATAGAATAGGGATGGGTAATTCACGGCAAGGAAAGGATCGATTGGAACAAAGGAGAGTTGAGGCCATCATCCACCAAAGTCACCCATGGTTTGGGATAGATCCCGATGGAAAGGGAAACGAGAAGCAGCAGCACCATGGCCGAAATCTCGGGCCAGGTCAGGGGGTCTAACGACGGAGCAGCGGCGGCCTGCTCTTTGTCACGCACCGGGAAAAATGCCCGGTACATCGCGCGCAGCGAAAACGCACCGGTGATGATGATCCCCAAACCCACCAGGGGCAGCAACCACGGGTAGGATTCCCAGACACCGATCACCACCGAAATCTCGGCGACAAAGCCGCTGAAGCCCGGAAGTCCCATCGACGCCGCGGTGGCGAGGGTAAACGCGAGTGCCGCCCCTGGAAGGGATCGCCACAGGTCAAATTGGCCCAGCTCGCCCAGGTCGCGGGTGTGCGTGCGTTCGTAAACCACCCGACCGGCAATACCGAACAGAAGCCCGGCAATCACACCGTGGGAAATCATCTGCAGCACGGCACCGCGCAGGCCCCAGTGCGTGGCGGCGGCGAGACCCAAGAGGACAAATCCCATGTGACTCACACTCGAATAACCAATCACAAACTTGAGGTCTTTTTGCGACAAGGCGGTGAATGCTCCGTAGACGATCCCGACCACGGCCAGGGCGGCAATGACAGGCTGCCACGTGGCAAATCCTTGCGGGAAAATGGGCATGGCCACACATAGCGCACCAAAAGCACCGAGCTTCATCACCACACCCGCCAGCAACATCGAGGCGGCCGTGGGCGCGGCCACGTGACCGGTCGGCGCCCAGGTATGGAATGGCCACATGCCGGCAAGGACGGCAAAGCCAAGGAAAAGGATGGGGAATGCCCAGTTCTGCAAGGCCGGCGAATAGTCGGCCGCCGCCAGGTGGACGATGTCAAAGCTTGTGCCGCCCGCTGCCGCGTAGGCCACCACCAGCCCGACCAAGATCAGGGCACTGCCACCGATGGAATACATCGTCAGCTTCATCGCGCCATACTCACGGTTGGTCGAGCCCCAGATGGCAATGAGCATGTACTTCGGCAGGATCACAATTTCATAACAGACGAAGAGCAGGAACGCGTCCCGACTCATGAACACGCCATACACGCCACCGATGATCGTCAGGAAATAGGCGAAGAACGCGCGCGGGCGCTTGCTGACATTCCAGGAAAACAACACGCCGGAAATCGCGACAACCCCGGTGAGCATCAGCAGGGAGAGAGCCAATCCGTCGGCTGCCAAATGAAAGCGGATGCCAAAGCTCGGGATCCACGGGCTGTCAAACGACCACACGGGAGCCGCCGTATCCTTGAGTCGGGCCAGGCAGGAAACTGCCGCAGCCAACGCCCCGACGACGGAGGCAATCAGGGCAATAACGCGCGATTGCCCAGCCATGCGGGCAGGCAACAGTAGCACCAGCAGCGCACCGGCGAATGCAGAGATTAGGGTCCAGGCGGGATTCATAGTTACGGGAGAAGTAGGTTGAGCATACGCAGGGTGTCGTCGTTAATGCAGTGAAGGATCGCTTGCGGCCACACACCTAACACCACGATCAGGGCGATGACGGGGGCAAACAGCAGCCGTTCCCCGGTGGTCAGGTCCGTCCAGGACTCCAGTCCGCTCGGCAGCGGCCCATGGAACACCTTGCGGAGAAGTCGGAGCAGGAACACAGCCGTCAGCAGCAGACCGATCAGGGAAACCGCCGCCGCCCAGGGCACGAGGCCAAAGACACCATTGAAAATCAGAAACTCGCCGACGAAGCCGCTCAGGCCGGGAAGACCGAGCGAGGCAAACAATGCCAGCCCCATCAACCCGCAGAACACAGGCATCCTGGCACGCAGGCCGCCGAAGTCGTTGATGCCCCGCAGTCCCCCACTCCGCTGTTCGAAAATACCGACGCTGAAGAACAAGGCCGAGGCGATGATGCCGTGGTTGAACGCCTGCAGGACGACGCCCGAGATCGAGGAGGCTACCGCAGTGCGGTCGGCTTGTGACGCCGCCACCGCTGCGACAGCTAACACGCAGTAGCCGAGGTGGTTGATCGAGGAGTAGGCGAGAATCCGTTTCATGTCGGTCTGCGCCAGCGCGGCCACCGCTCCTAACAAGACAGTGATCACCGCCTAGGCTGTCAGCCATGGTTCAAAAGCCGGAAGAACCTCGTGGAATATCATCATAAAAACACGAAGCAAGCCGTAGACACCCATTTTCGATAACAATCCCGTCAACAGCAAGGTCACAGGGGTCGGTGCCTCGGCATAGGCATCCGTAAGCCAGGCGTGGAATGGGAATTCCGGGATTTTGACCGCCAGGCCAAGGAATACGCAGATGG
>JARFRT010000182.1 GCA_029287105.1 Akkermansiaceae bacterium
CGAGCTTGAAAAACAGGACCAACCCAATACGAGAAATACTACCGCCTACGCGTCATAGCCCAGTGCGGCTAACCCCATTATCAACTATTAAAAAAATGCCTCGTCCCCAAACTTTGGTGTAGACCCCCTTAATCCCTAACAAACAAAAGGCTCAGGGGTTAACCTGAGCCTGAAATGAATGGTGCGCGATGCAGGATTTGAACCTGCGACATCATGCGTGTGAAGCATGCGCTCTACCCCTGAGCTAATCGCGCTTGAAACCGGCCACCCTGGTTGTGGCTCGGGAGGGATTTATTACCCGAGTCATTGACAGGATGCAAGCCTATTTGGGTGATTCTAGAAGTGCACTTCCTTGCCGAGCACGCCGACCTCGACATCGCCGTCATGGATCTCGCGCAGGGCTTCGCAGAAGACGTCGGAGCGCGTCTTTTCCCCGTGGACAAGCCAGACTTTTTTCTTCGGTCCTGTCGTCGCGTTGAAGTAATCGATCAGCTCCGAGTGGTCGGCGTGGCCGGAGAAGGAGTCCATGATCTCGACCTGCGCTTTGAGTTCATACGGGTCGCCAAAGATTCTGACCTCCGGCTCCTTGTGGCGGATTTTCCAGCCGAGCGTGTTTTCTGCGCAGTAGCCGACGAAGAGGATGGTATTGTTAGGGTTGCCGATCCCGTTTTTCAGGTGGTGCAGGATACGGCCCGCCTCGCACATCCCCGAAGCGGAGATGATGATGCCCTGCTTTTTGCTGTCGTTGAGTTCTTTGGACTTCGATACCGCACGGATCAGGGTGAGCCCCTCGAATCCGAACGGATCCCGCTTTTCATAAAGGAAGTCGTTCACCTCTTCATTAAAGCACTCCGGGTGCAGGCGGAAAATCTCCGTCGCGTTGACCGCGAGCGGGCTATCGACGTAAACCGGGATTTCAGGCACCAGGCCGTCTACAAAGAGCTGGTGCAGGACATAGAGAATTTGTTGGGTGCGCTCGACGGCGAAGCACGGGATGATGATTTTTCCGCCCCGCTCAATCGCCTTGTTTAGGACATCGGCAATACGATCGTCCGCCCCGGTTCCCAACTCGTGTTCGCGCCCGCCGTAGGTGCTCTCCATGAGGACGTAATCGACGTCTTTGACAGGTACGGGGTCGTTCAGGATGTCATTCCCCCCCCGACCGACGTCGCCGGAGAACAGGAAGCGCTTCTTTTTGCCATCCTCCTCGTCATCGATTTCCAGCAAGATCTGGGCACTGCCGAGGATATGACCGGCATCGAAAAAACGGACGGTAACACCGGGCGCAATCATGATCGGGCGGTCGTAACCGACGTTGACAAACTGCTTCAGGCACTTCTCGGCATCACGCGCGGTATAAAGCGGTTCGACCAGGGGTTTGTTCTTCTTTTTAAGATGCTTGTTCAGCCATTTGGTGTCGCTCTCCTGGATATGGGCGCTGTCGGCCAGCATGATCTGGCACAGGTCACGGGTGGCGAAAGTGGCGTAGATGTTCCCCTCAAAACCCTTCGAACAGAGGTTGGGCAAGTTGCCCGAGTGGTCAATGTGCGCGTGGGAAAGGACAACACAGTCGATCGAGGACGGATCGAAGTAGGGAAAACAGCAGTTGATCTCATAGGCGTCCTTGCGGTGCCCCTGATAGAGCCCGCAGTCGAGCAGGATGCGTTTCCCATTGACCTCCAGCAGATGCTGGGAACCTGTTGTCGTACCGGCCGCGCCGCAGAACTTTAGTATCATGGACCCACTAGACAGCACAATCCCCGGGGATGCAAGGAAGGAGGTGACTTTCTAGCGACCGACTCCCGACTCCCGTCCACCGTCCACCGTCCACCGTCCACCGTCCACCGTCTAACGACCAAACGGCCAGATCGAGCGGAGTGCCCGGGTCACGGCGCTGCCACCGGTATCGGCATCACGCTCTGCGTCGAGAATCTGGGCGTAGCGGATCAAGCCGACCGCGGTGGAGTACTGCGGGTCACGGAAGTTGGCGTGGACGCCGCTGAGATTGGACTGCTCTGCCAGATAGATCGGCAGACCAAAAATCTCATTGGCCAGCTCGCTGAAGCCGCGCATGCGGCTGGTTCCGCCTGTTAGGAAAACGCCTGCGCCGATTCCCATGAGTGCGTTTGCGGGAAGTCGATCACGGACAAGGTAGAGGGTCTCCTCGAGCCGACCGTTAATGACGTCGTTGAGCAGGGAGCGCCTGATCTCACCCTCCTCGAAGCCGTTGTCGTCCACTACCTTGACGTTGCCAATGCCCCGGGCAGGATCACCGGATGCATCGCCCTCGGTTTTTTTCAACTCCTCGGCACGGCTCAGCGGGATGTGGGTAATCAGGTGGATGTCATTGGTGATGTGGTCACCTCCCACCGGGATACAGCCGGATGCCGCGATCGACCCCTTGAGATAGAGCACGTAGTCGGTAGTGCCGCCGCCGATGTCGATGACCAGGGCGCCCGCATCCTTTTGCTCACGCTCGAGCGCCACCTGCGCGGTAGCGATCGGGGCAAATACAACGTCGTCCACCTCCAGAGGAATTTCCCTGACACATTTAATGCTATTTTGAATGCGGGTGCGGATACCAT
>JARFRT010000221.1 GCA_029287105.1 Akkermansiaceae bacterium
GCCCAGGCACTGCTCCAGCTCAACCATGCCCTCGCGCTTGACCTCGATGCCGACTCCCCGTCCGTCATGCCATGGCCACTTCCCTACCGGGCCAAAATCTGGATTTTCACACGCCGCCACGAAACAGGTTTTTTGGGAAACCCCGTGCGTCACTACCAACACCTTGCCACCCGGGTCAGCGGCCCGCGGAGGGAACTGCGCAGTTGGCGCGCCTGGGCGTGCTTCCATCTGGCAGAACACATCTTGCCAGCCAATGAGTATCCACGCGATGAACAACAAATCATTCAAGAAAACCTCACGATTCCAGGATGGGAAGATGTCATGACGGCATTCCATGCCTACAACAAAACCGACGAGACGGCTTTACTTGGCCAGTGTATTCTTTAATCTGCCACTGTAAAACGACCAGCATGATACGATGAAACATCGACTCCTTTTGATTGCCCTCCTCACCCTCCTTGGAAATCCCCAAACCCAATCCGCCGCCCCCGTCACGGCAGCTGATTGGGCAAAATCGGATCTCGACGCACGGATGCAATGGTTTGCGCACGACCGCTTTGGCATGTTCATCCACTGGGGGGTTTACGCCGTTCTCGGCGGCGAGTGGCAGGGCAAGCCTGTCGGGGGGTACGCCGAGTGGATTCAGGCAAGCGCCGACATCTCAAAGAAACAATACGAGCCACTGGCCGAAAAATTCAACCCGACCAGTTACGACCCCGAAAAATGGGTGCTGGCGGCCAAGGCCGCCGGCATGAAATACATCGTGATCACCACCAAACATCACGACGGCTTTTGCCTCTGGCCCAGTCGGTTCACCACCTACGATATCGACGACGCCAGCCCGTTCAAGCGCGACATCCTCGCCGAACTCGCTGCCGCATGTAAAAAACACGGTATCAAGTTCGGCACCTACTATTCATTGATCGACTGGCATCACCCGAGCCAATTGCCGAATGCCGGGGCCAAAGGCGGCTGGGAAAAGTGGGGGAAAATCGCCATGAAACCAGGCCGGAAACAGGAATATGTCACCTACATGAAAAATCAAATCAAGGAGCTCATCGACAATTACGATACCGAGCTCATGTGGTTTGATGGCGACTGGGCACCGTGGTGGACCTTGGAAGACGGCGACGACCTCTACCGCTATATCCGCACGTTGAAACCATCCATCATCATCAATAACCGCGTCTCGAAACGTGGTCAGTTCAAATACGACTACGGCACCCCGGAAAACTTCACCCCGGGCTCGGCACTCAAGCACTACTGGGAGGCCTGCTGGACGATGAACAAGACCTGGGGGTATTCCAAGTACGACGACCACTGGAAAAGTGACCGGGTGCTTATCCAGAAACTCGTCGATATCGCCTCCAAGGGGGGTAACCTCCTGCTCAACGTCGGCCCGAAGGCCGACGGCGTCGTTCAGCAGGAAGCCTACACCGGTCTGCACGCGCTGGGAGGTTGGATGAAGGTGAACTCGGAAAGCATCTACGGTACCCAAACCACGCCGGTATCAGCCCCACTGCACACCCGCCTGACCGCCAAAGGCAAAAACAAGCTCTACCTTCACCTGTTGGCACCGATGAGCGCAAAGTCCATCAAGCTTGCGCTCACAACCACCCAAGCCACCGCAAAAACACTGGCCGTAGGGTCTCCGGTCCCCGTCCGGATCGGCGCCGACTCCATCTCGCTGGACCTCGCCAACTTGCGCATGGACAAACACGTCACCACCATCGCCATCGACCTGCCAGACGGGTATACGGCGGGGGCAAAAAATGTCATCACCCTGCAGGCTGGCGATATCCTGCTCAATGCTGCCGACGCCAAGATCCTCGGCCATGGCCCGCTGAAACTCCAGCCCGGGACGCATGCGCTGGGCCACTGGACCCGCCTCGGACAATCGGCCCAATGGCGGCGTGAGGTCGTC
>JARFRT010000333.1 GCA_029287105.1 Akkermansiaceae bacterium
GAATCGTTCTCCAGAAAATGGAAGACACCATCGCCGCTCCCGCTGCTCTCTCCGAGCACGCACCACGCATCGAGTCGACCAAGATCGATCCTGAGCGTATCGGTGAACTCATCGGGCCAGGAGGCAAGAATATCAAAGGTATCCAGGCTGAGTCCGGTGCCGACATCAACATCGAGGACGACGGCACTGTGCACGTCTATGCATCCAAGAAGGAAAGCCTCGACCGTGCGATGGAGATGATCAAGCAGATGTTCGCAGAGATCGAAGTGGGAACCGTCTACACGGGTCCCATCGTATCGACCACGAACTTCGGCGCATTCATGCAGATCATGCCAGGCAAGGACGGCCTCATCCACATCTCCGAGCTGGCCGAAGGCCGGGTCGAGAAAACCGAGGACGTGGTCAAGAAGGGCGACACCGTTACCGCCAAGTGCGTTGGCGTGGACGACCGCGGACGCGTCAAGATGTCCATTCGTGCCGCTACGCGTGATGCCAAGCAGAACGAGGCCTCATCCGGTTCAGCCGAAGCCGAAATCGAAGTCGAAGCCTAAGCTTCGGTAAAAGACACTTCAATCAATCATCAACGGCGGGTCACTGAAGTGGCTCGCCGTTTTTCATGAGGCGGCACCCAAAAGAATATGAAAGAGCCAGGGTGCTGTAAACGTTACCATAGCAACGTAATAACCGTCGTGGTATCACTCCTCTGATAGTCCGTTTAAAATTCATGAAAAATACAATAACATCGTTCGCCTTCGGTATCGCCCTCATGTCCGCAAGCGCCGTCATGCAGCCGTTGGCGGCTCAGGATGGTGGCAAAGGGAAGATCCAGGTGGCCAACGGCCAGAAAATCGCCTTTCTCGGCGACTCGATCACCGCCGCCGGCGCCAAAGCCAACGGCTACTGCCAACTGGTCCTCGACGGGTTGAAAAAGCAGGGCGTCCAGACCTCCGGCATCTTTGCCGGTATTTCCGGCCACAAATCCAACCAGATGCTCGCCCGGCTCGATAAGGATGTGCTGAGCAAAAAGCCCGACTGGATGACGCTGAGTTGTGGTGTCAACGACGTCTGGCACGGTGCCCGGGGGGTGCAACTTGAGGACTACAAGAAGAACATCACCGCCATTGTCGACCAGGCCCAGGCCGCCGGCGTCAAGGTGATGATCCTGACGTCCACCATGATCAAAGAGGATCAGAAAAACCCGCTCAACCAGAAGCTTCTACCCTACAACGCCTTTCTCAAGGAATTGGCCAAAAGCAAAGGCTGCCTGTTTGCCGACCTCAACACCGAGATGCAGGAAACCCTCAAGGGCTTTCCCGAGGGCGCGCCGAAAGGCACCCAGCTCACCCGCGACGGCGTGCACATGAATGCTTACGGCAACATCATGATGGCCAAGGGCGTGCTCAAGGCATTCGGACTGTCCGCCAAGGCGCTGTCCGCCGTCGAACAAGACTGGAAAAATGCCCCCGGCAGCCACTCGATCCGAATCAACATCTCGATGTCACTCAACGAATACGAACAACTCCAGAAGAAACTCGACCAACCGGTCCCGCAGGCATTCCAGGAGTTCCTCGAGCAAAAGAAAACGGATCTTTTGAAGTAGATCCCATACGCTCCTGCTGCCCGTGAGGAAATGGCGGTCAAGGCGAACAAACACAAAAACGATGCATTATGGGAAGCGATTACCAGGTGCCGCCCTGTGGGTGATCGCCTGTTGGGCGACAATCGGCTCAGCTTCCGCCGTCAGGGAGAAGTCGATGCCGCTACCCGGTGAGGTGTTTAAAGTCGACGGCCACACCGCATTTCTCATCCTCCCGGAAAAGGTGACTCCCGGCAAACCGATCCCATGGCTCTGGTACGCACCGACGATTGGTAAACACCCGGACCGGACCGAGACATGGATGTTCCAACAATTTGTCGCCAGCGGGATCGCCATCGCCGGCGTCGACGTCGGTGAGTCCCAGGGGAATCCGGCAGGCCGCGCGGTCTATTCCGCACTTTATAAAGAACTCACCGGGAAACGTGGTCTGGCCCAAAAGCCGGCCATGCTCGCACGCAGCCGCGGTGGTCTGATGCTCTATAACTGGGCCGCCGAAAACCCGTCATCCGTATCCTGCATCGCCGGGATCTATCCGGTCTGCAACCTCGCCAGTTACCCCGGGATGAAACGTGCCAGCCAGGCATTCGGCATGAGTGAAAAACAACTCGCCGCCGTTTTGGAGAAGCATAACCCGATCGACCGGCTCGCCCCACTCGCCAAGGCGAAAGTCCCGATCTACCACGCTCACGGCGATCAGGATGGCACCGTGCCGCTGGAAAAGAACTCCGCGATCATGAAAACTCGCTACGATAAACTCGGCGGGGAAATGACCCTCGAGGTGGTGAAGGGCGGGGGACATGACATGGCCGCAGCCTGGTTCCATAACCAGAAACTCGTCGATTTCATCATCAAACACGCCACGGCCAGCAAGTAGGATGGACATTACATTTTTGAAACCAACGCTGTCATGAATCATAACCTCGCCGCCTGTGTCCTCATTTCCGGAGCGGCACTTATTTCCGGATGTGGACCGAAAAAGGAGGTCGCCACCAACG
This sequence comes from Akkermansiaceae bacterium, assembly GCA_029287105.1. Taxonomy (GTDB): domain Bacteria; phylum Verrucomicrobiota; class Verrucomicrobiia; order Verrucomicrobiales; family Akkermansiaceae; genus Oceaniferula. The sequence continues at coordinate 2,593 of JARFRT010000333.1, forward strand.
AGACGCAAACCGAAGCCCAAGCCGCGCCATTTGCCGTAACCGACCTGCGCTGCGAGTACCTCACCAACCCACTCGGTCTCGGCACCAAGACCCCACGCTTCAGTTGGAAGTTGATTGATCCCAGCCACACACGCGGGCAAAAACAATCCGCCTATCAGGTTATGGTGAGCGAACGGGGCAGCGATGCCATACTCTGGGATTCCGGGAAGATCGATTCTTCCCAATCGGTCAATAACACCTACGCCGGAACCCCACTCACCTCCGGCCAGGATTGCCAGTGGAAAGTGCGCGTCTGGGGTAAGGACGGCAAGCCCACCGATTGGAGTGAAGACGCACGGTTTTCTTTAGGGTTGTTAGTAAGCTCCGATTGGAAAGGCGACTGGATACGCTTCAAGGAAGCCAACGAGGTGAAACATATCTGGTACCGGAAAAACTTCAACTTGGACGAAGTGCCGTCGCTCGCATTCACCTACCTGGCGTCGATCGGATACCACGAGCTCTTTGTCAACGGCGAGAGGGTCGGCCTGTCTCTTATACAC
>JARFRT010000344.1 GCA_029287105.1 Akkermansiaceae bacterium
GGTGACCGGGGTGATGTCTTCGATGTGGGGATGGACGGGAAAACCGGTTTCTTTGATCCGGGTTTCGGGCAGGCCTTGTCGGGTTAGGGCTTCTCGGGTGCGTTGGTCGGTTACAAGCCAGTAGTCGGTTGGCGCTTTTCGCCATGCGGCATTGATTTCGATGGAATCCGTCACAATGGTGACCACGGGCACCTTGAGTTGTTTGTTTTGGAAGATTCGTTCCAGAAAGTAGGGGTAGAGCGGGTAGGTGCTGACAATGACCTGTGGGCGATGCTGGATGATGAGCTCGTGCAGTTTGTTTTCCGGCTTGCGCATCATCGGCAGGCGATCCTTGGAAAAATCCTGTTTTTCGGTCGAAAGGTAGATTCTTCTCCATAGCCACGGTGCATGGGTGGTTACACCCAAGTAGAAGCTGCGGATGCGTTCATTCAGGAAAGGGGCGCCTAGCGCGCAAGGGTCTGCGCAGAGGGTGGCCGCGTGGGGTTCAAGAGCCCGGTGCAGGTTGACCGCGGCGCTGTTATGTCCTTCACCGAAACCTGCGGTGAGTATGAGTATGTCCGCGTTGTTGCTCACGGGTGAGGACAATAAGCGTGCTAGATGGTTGCGTCGATACAGCAATTGGTATAAATCACCCTTAAAGAATGAACGAGCAGGAGCCAAAAGAACCGGAATTGCGGGTATTGCCTCAAGAGGATAAGCCTGCGCGCTTGGGGGCCGGGGAGGAAGCTCCGAGAGGTAGTTCCTCCCATGTGGAGGTGCTGCAGCCAGGCGCCCGATCCCGTTCTGGGGGGGCGAGGTCTTTCGAGCCAGATGTCGCTGATATTCTTGATCACGAGGAAGATCGTGTTGATTCGGAGGTCTTGTGGGGGGCGGGCGTCAAAAAAGCCCCCCCTCTGGGATGGCTTGTTCTGGCTGGCATGGTTGTGTTTGGGCTCGCCCTTTGGGCGATGTTCAGTGTATTCACCGCCCAGTCCGACCTGAAGGAGGTCGAGGAGGTGAAAAAAGAGATGTCGGTCGATCTCATCAAGGAGTCCAAGGAGGTTCGTAGGACCCTGGCTTCGATGCAGGAGTGCGTGCGAGGCTACCTGATGGCGGCAAGCATCGAAGAGAAATTGCGCTATGTCAGGCATGCTGATCGGGTGAAACCGATGATGGAGAAGTATTACCGGACGCACGCAATGAAACCGGAGGGCTTTCGGAATTTCGAGCGGATACGCTCCATGGGCTTGGAGAGTTTGTCATTTGTATTCGGGCAAGTGGAGCTGAATAATGGCAACAAACATAAACTTTTGCTGGAGCAACTGGAGGATGGTTCGTTCAAAGTGGATTGGGAAAGTGATGTCTGTTATCTTCCCATTGCGTGGGGTGAATATCTGGAAAAAGGTCCCACGGAGCCTGTGGTGATGAGGGTGTATATCAAGCGTGATCACTTTTATGCTTACGAATTCAAAGATGAAAATCGCTTGGACAGCTACCAGCTTACCACGCGTGATTCAGATGATCATCTTTTTGGATTTGTGGAGAAGGACAGCACAGTGGGTCTGGATGTCAGGCGTTTTCTGAAGAAGGTCGAGGATCAAGGGGGAGGCGCGCGCGAGCCGCTGATGTTGCAACTGCGCTTTCCTGAGAACAGTCACTCGAGGAAGTGTGTCTGGATCGAGGCCTTGGTCGCACCACGCTGGACTTATGCGAAATCACCCGACTCTGAAGAGCCCGTCGCTGAATAACCGCTTTTGAACTGCTGTCACGTTGGGGTGAAGTATTTGTTGAAGCGCTGAAAAAAAACGGCAGCGCCATAAGGCACTGCCGTCTCATTTTTGAGTTCCCGTTCGGGTCGGGAAGGTTCAACCCGGAGGTTGCTTAGTTGGCTGGCTTTTTGTCGTGCTTACGACCTTTGCCTTTTTTGGGGTGAGTTGGACGCATGTGAATGGCGTTGGGGTAGTTTTCCTTGCGCCATTCTTTGACGCCTTTCCGCTCGTCCTTGCTGAGTTTGCCGTCGCCATCTTTATCGAACTTGGCGAGCATGGCGGTATGGATTTCCTTGCGTTCTTTGGCCATGGCGGCGCGTGCGGCTTTTCTCTCCTCATCGCTCATCTTGCCGTCTTTGTCGGTGTCGAAACGCTCGAGCATTTTGGCATCAGCCGCACCGCGGCGTTTTTCCATGGCGGCTTTGAGGTCGGCACGTTCTGCGTCATTGAGTTTGCCGTCGCCGTCCTTGTCGAACTTTTTAAGCAGTTCCTTGGGTGGGCCGCCGCGGTGCTTGCCTTTGCCTCGCTTGCCCTTGGCATCGCCTTCGGCATTGGCGGTCATGGAGAAGGCGATGGCCGCAGCGATGCCTGTCAGTAGTGTTTTGGTCGTAGTCATGATGGTAGTTCTTGTTTGGGTTGTTTTGGGTTGTCCCTGAAGGAGTTGGAGTGCTCCTGTCGGGTTGTGCAGTGTAAAACCCACGATGCTGCAGATGGTTGCAAAAATAAATTATGGTGGGTGAAGTGGCAAATCTCATTGCCAGTCGCGGTACAAGACGCTTGGATGCCCCTGCCTATGACTCAAACCGATCCAGCAAAGAAATCCAAGGCCCAGGTATTTGGGGCAAGAC
>JARFRT010000387.1 GCA_029287105.1 Akkermansiaceae bacterium
GATCAATTGCCTCCTTCAGGGTCGAAGCCGTTTCCAACACAACATGTGAGAATCCCATCTCAGCGGCTCGCCCGAGCACGTGTTCGAGAAGCATCTTGCCAAAGCCCTTTCCGCGCTCCCCGTGATGCACATACATCTTCCTCAACTCATATGTGTCACGGCTCAACGGGAACAGACCAACCGAGCCCGCAATCGAGCCTCCGTCGTCGAGGAGCACGTCAAAACAACCTCCTCGCTCAGCATACGAACCCTCGATATCCTTGAGATCCGCGTCAGTTCTCTCTGGATCGGGCTCCAGGCCATATTCATGAAGGACATGGAACACCAGAGAGGTGACTTCCACTTCGTCCGCGTTGGTGGCAGGGCGAATCATTTTCTCGTTTAGCATTATAGCAATGGTGGCACCAGTAAGAAGATCCGAATTCAATCAGCTGGCTTCCTCGGCACCACTGTTTCCGCTTTCAGGATGAGCACCCTGCCACGTTCGATGTACTGCCTGGCAACAATCCTGCCAGTGACCGTCACCTCCGCGCCATCGTAGGTCTCGGCATTCTTAATGGCCTTCATATCCACCTCGATCCGCGCCTTCCCCTTGCTAGTGGTGTAGGTCAACCGCCACCCCGTCGTCTCCCCGCCGATCGCCATCAGCCCGCTTTTCAACTTCCCCTTGATTTTCAATTTCTTCCCGGGCTTGATCACCGGATCAGTTGCTGCCACCGGGTCAGCGATCAATAACCCGCCCGCCTGTCCGAGACCGTGGGTCGGGGCCAGCACAAGGGCGGCGGAAAGCCATAGGATCGATTTTTCAAACTTCATGCGTTGACGTTTTGATGATCAAGTGTCTGATTAAGAATCAGGCCGGTGAAATACCACGGTCACCCGCCGGTATAAAATGCAGAATTGCTGCCCTGCGGGCCGGGCGCGACTACTTGCCGTGGGCGCCATCCGGCTTGTTTTTCAGTGTGGGTTCGCCTTCGAGATACCCCAACGAAGCCAGGAAGCGGTCCATGGCAATCACGGTCTTGGTGTAGTTCTCTTTCGCTCGGTAGTTGAAGAACCCGTGAGGCTGTCCCTCGTACAGATGCAGGTCGCAGCGCGCGCCCACTTTTTCCATGAGGCGCTTGTATTCCTTGGCCGTCTTCACGGGGATGAGATTATCCTTGGTGCCAAGGAAAACGACGGTCGGAGGGGTGTCCGCGCTGATGTTGTGCATCGGGGAAAACTCCTTCCAGTATCCCTCGACCCGGGAGTGGCCGTAGCCGCCCGGGCCGTTGTCATAGACGGGATTGAACAGTACCAGGGCATCAGGCCGGGAACTGACCTTGAGGTCTTCCCCCTCTTGCTCGAACGCCTTGGTCGTGCCCGTGGCTGCCGCCACATGTCCGCCCGCAGACCCGCCACCCGCCGCAAGCCGATCGGGATCAATACCCAGTTCCCTGGCATGTTGTCGGATCCATCTGACCGCCGACTTGCCGTCCGTCACACAGGCGCGCGGCGTTGTCTTGTTGCGGGATTTCACCCGGTAATCAGCGGATATGGCCACCATGCCGCGCGAGGCGAGGTACTGGCAGTGCGGATAGAACTGGCTCGGCGAGCCACTACTCCAGCCACCACCGAAAAAGAAGACGATGGCGGGGCGCGTGTCGGTCGCCTGATGGCCTTCGGGGGTGAAGACATGCAGCTTGAGTTCGGTCTTGCCAAGAGTCTTGTAGACGATGGATTGATTCGGCTTGATGCCTTTCACCTCGAGCGAATATGCCGATGGGGCGAAGATGAGCAGAAGCGTCACGACAGAGAGATGTTTTAGGGCGATCATTGTTTTATTTTCACGCAGAATGTCACTCCCCAGGCGAGCCGTCAAGTGTCGCTCGCAGAAGCTTGGCGAACGGTCGCCAGTGATCCTTGTTTGTATGATTCCCGATCCAAGCGATACCCTCATCACCGTTCCTCATAATGGCATCAATACGCGAGAAACCTCGGTTGCCCGATAAGGCTGGCAAGCTTGCCCCCCCCAAAATCGTGGCTACCGCCTTCACGCTACTTCCCCGAATCGCCCTCGTTCTTGTTGGTTTTCAGTTGATAGGCCGATGTCACATTCCAATGGGCCGGTTGGCTCTTCCGCTGTCGGGCGAGCCAGTTGAGTGCCGCCTGATGAATAATCTCGTGCCCCCCCTGGAAGATGGTCACCCGGCAGTTCCGGGACACTTTGCGGAAGATCACCTGCTTCTTTCCGTATAGCGGATCCGGCTCCGCCTTCGCCACCCCCTCCGGAAGCGCCTGTTTTGCATAGAATGCTTTGATGAGGTCGTCGTCGATCCGATCCGCCTCGGGCACGACGCGATTAAACGCATAAAGTGAATGGGTAAAGGGAACACTTCCCCCCTTGTGGCCGTCGGCAACACCGGCGTTGATATCCAGGTTGACACCTGAGGCCTTGTGCAGATAGGTGACTGCAGAACGTTTGACACACTCCTGGGCGGCCCTGCTGTTTTGATCCGGCCTTCCTCCCACAGCCTTCTCAATATCCCGGGCATACTTGGTCGGCCCGCCCTGATCCTTCTGTTGCCACCATGCGCGCACATCAGAGATAGGGACCCACGCCGAAACCCCAGCCCACAGGTGGGGTGCCCGCCCTGCCATCAGAAGGGACGCATAGCCACCACCCGACACGCCCACCAGATAAATGCGGTCGGGATCGACCTTGTGATGCTGTTTCATGTATTCCACGGCATCGATGATGTCCTGTACAGCTTTTTCAGAGCCGCAGGCATCCGGACTCCGGTTGGGACCGCGGAAATGCGGGTGAATAAAATGCCAATCCTGCTCAATGCACCAGCGGGCGTAAACCACCTCCCCGCCCGTCTGAGTGTAGCCACCCGACCAGGTGTGGAGAGCGACGAGCAGCGGGCGCTTGCCGCTGTTTGCAGCCGTGTGCACCAGCATCGGCTGCTGACTCTTGTCTAGGGTCGTCGGGTACTCGACCTTCTTGATTTGTTGGGGCCACCCCTTGATCTGATCCGAATGGAGGACCGGGGTCATTGCCAACATGAGAGACGGAACAATGATGGATACGAATCGGGTCATGGTTTGTTTTCTCATCTCGTTTTTTGCGGTATAAACAGCCGAACATTCGAGCTATGGCGCGCGGTGAGTCGCATCGTCTGCAGTACCTTGTTGGACTGGCTGCTTGAGAACTTGATTGAACCAGGCTCTTACGGCTTTCCTTTCCGGAATATCACGAAGCACCCATGTGTCCGTGTGATTGTGGAGCGAGAGTGCCTGGAACGTAAAGTTACCTGTCGGGAAGACATGCTTCAGATACGCCCTGGTAGCATCCACACTGGTCTCGTGACTAATGAACTGGGGCCTGTTCCCCAAGCGCCTCAAACGAGCTGCCGCGGATTTCTTGTCACTTCCCGTATATGCCCACTGACGCACGCCGTCGTAGTGACTGTGGCAGATGAAACCCCGCCACAGTGAGGCGATCTCGTCGTCATGAAGTCCGATGTAATTGCAGGCAATCGCTCCGCGGGAAAAGCCTGCAATATATACATTGGCCGAATCGCCGCCATAGTCAGCGCACACCTTCCTGACCGCCTGCTTGCAGTAATCCACCGTGGCGTCGACATCGCCCCACCACTTGAGCTGGTTGTTTTTATGATCCTGGCTGATGTAAGGCAGGCATAGCCAGATCACCCCCTTGCCACCGCTGATTCCATATCCCAAATTGCAGTCTTCGACCTTCCCGCTACAGGTGTCGCCATTCTTGTTCCGGTAGGGACCATTGCCGGCGTATTCCACGATCAGCGGGTATTTCTTTCCCTTGGTCCAATCAGACGGCAGATAAAGCGCGTGATGAACGTCGGTGCCCTCATAGTTGGCCAAGGTCATTCGGACCCGCTTGCCGGGGCCAGGCGCGTCTGTGGTCATTGTTGGGGTAGTCAGGTCCGGCACAACCTCTCCGAGGTCCGTCGAGAGTCCACACGGGGCAAAAACGAGAACGGCAAAGAGTGTCAGTGTGATGTTTCGATTCATAACTTGGCTGGCGAGATCCTATGGCTGATGCGAGCGGCGCAACGCTTTGTTCGACCCTCCTGATTTCATCATTTTGTTTGTAACCCATAACAGAGGATGCCGCAGAGGAAGGTTGCGCAACACCTCGAAAGTTGTCGGATCCGGCTCTAATTTACTCCAAGTTTCCAGGTAATCCGAACGCCCGAACTTCAGCCCTGCAAGAAGCAGGCTGGGATGCCTTGCCGGCCACTCGTCCCAGTACATGACATCCGGCTTCCTGGGCCAGCTCTTCTTATCCACGATATAGGGAACGATGAATTCCATCCCCTTCCTCATACCACGGCCGTCAGGTAGCTGGAAGGTCCAAAGGTCGTCTTCCGGGGTCGAGGTGATTTGTGCCACTCCTGCCAGCGCATCGATGACGAACAGAGAATATCCATAGGGTTTGGTGCGTTTGAGTTCCGCCGGAAACCCACCCTTCCGGTCCATCATCTCGCCCACATAGACCGTCTTGAACTGGTTGCGTATCCACCTGAGTAATTCTTCGTCGCCTGCAAGGCGGGCAAAAGCTGCGGCCTGCAGCGACCAGCAGACGCCATGATTATTGGGATGACTTTTCTCGGTTATTCCATACTTGTGACCATTGATCCATTTCAGGTATTCGCTGAACCACGCCTTGACAATGGTTTGGTCTTTGGGCGTGAACGAAGGCGAATCGCAGAGCCGCTTCACACCGAGCGCGACTTCGGTCAGATGGACGGTATCGATGATCCCGATACTCCGCCCCGTGTGGAGTCCCTTGATTGCCTGTCCATACAACAGGCTCGGATTCATACGAGTCTCTTGAGAGACAAACCATGCCTTGAGATGTGTGACGGCACGCGCGGCGTACTTTTCTTCATCCGTGATCAAATAGGCGGATGTAAGCGTCCCGATGATTTCGCTCAAACGAACCAGCGATTTGCGGTGGGCAACGAACAGGCCTGGATTCGTTTCCCCATCGCGTCTGATATACGGGCCGGCGGGATTCTTTGGGTTCGGCCACCAGTAGTCGCCCTCGGAGTAGTAATCGTGCAACCCGCCCGCGCTTCTTTCGCATTTGTCCGCCGTCACAGTACGCGGGGCTTGTTGGAGGTAATTCGCCGCTTTCTTGAGAATCCTGGCTTTCTCAATCTCGGCGAGGTTGAAGCTGTCCACTCTCCGGGTTTCCTGCCCAAATGTTGCTCCCGCAATCAGCGCGCAGATCGCTGCTAATGTCACAGTGAAAATCGATTGTCTTTGAGCCATTATAACGGAATCGTGAACTTGGTAAAATCTGACATTATAAAATGACGACCGTGCAAGCTGTTCGCTTGCCCGGCCTCTCTTTCGTTTTGATTTGCCGTTTTTCGAATCAGCGATTCACATCGACAACCACCCGTCCCCTGAGCTCACCGTTGAGCATCTGCGCAGCGAGGGGCAGCACGTCGGTCAGGCCGACTTCCTGGCTGATGGTCGCCAGCTTCGAGATATCGAGATCGCGGGCCAGGCGGCGCCATGCTTCGAGCCGTTCCAGCCGGGGGCACATCACGCTGTCAATGCCAACCAGCGTCACACCGCGCAGAATGAAGGGGGCGACGGTGGCGGGGAAATCCATTCCGCCCGCCAGCCCACAGGCGGTAACGACACCCCGGTATCGGGTCGTCGCACAGACATTTACAAGCGTTTGGCTCCCGACGACATCCACGGCCCCGGCCCAGCGCTCCTTGCCCAATGGCTTTCCGGGGGTGGCGAACTCGGCGCGATCGATAACCTCGACCGCCCCCAGGCTTTTAATGTAATCGCTTTCCTCCGGTCGTCCGCTCACCGCGACAACGGAGAACCCAAGTTGGGTCAGAACCGCCGTGGCCACACTGCCCACACCTCCGGCCGCGCCGGTGACAAGGATCTCCCCGTGTTCGGGCGTTACGCCATGCCGCTCCAGTGCCAGCACACAGAGCATCGCCGTGTAGCCCGCGGTGCCAATGGCCATCGCCTGCTGCGGCGTGAACCGTCCGCGCAGCGGTACCAGCCAGCTGCCATCGAGGCGCGCCTTCTGGGCGAAACCACCCCAATGCGTCTCCCCGACTCCCCAGCCGTTCAGGATCACCGCGTCACCCACCTCGTAGTCGGAATGCGTCGACTGCTCGACCGTGCCGACCAGATCGACGCCGGGAACCATCGGAAATCTGCGCACCACCGGACCCTTGCCCGTGATCGCCAGCGCGTCCTTGTAGTTGAGCGTCGAATGGCTCACCCGTACGGTCACGTCGCCCTCGGGCAATTGTCCTTCGTCAAGATCCTGCAGTGAGGCCCGGTAGCCCGCTTCGTCCTTTTCAATTAGAATACCTTTGAACATAAGATTTGTGTTGTTCCGATGTGATCGGATGAATTGCGTCAATGATGCTCATGTTCGATGAATACATCACGCCCCCTGTTCGCTACACTACTCCTTCTTGGTGACGCTCTGCCAGTAATCCTGACTCAACTTCTTGAGTCGTGTCACGACTTCAGGGAATTCCGCGGCCAGATTCTTTGCCTCACCCAGATCATTGGGGATATCATAGAGTTCGGTTTTCTTGCCTGTGAAAACCAATTTCCACTTGTCTTGACGCACCGCGCAATCTTTCCATATTTTCCAGTGAAAACTCTTGTGTGCTGTCGGCGTGTCGGCCGATTGGATGATGGGCGTCAGGCTCTTGCCATCGATCCGATGTTTTGCGGCGGGGAGTCGGCACAGCTCCAGAATCGTCGGATACCAGTCGCAGCCGGTGGCAACTTGCCCGCGCACCTGGTTCTCAGGGATATGGCCGGGCCATGAGATGATGGCCGGGATGCGTAGCCCACCCTCGTAGAGACTGAACTTGGCGCCGCGATGCGGCCCGGAGCTACCACCGCCTTTGTGCGCCCGGACCTCTTTGGATGCACCGTGGTCGGATTGGAATATAAAGATGGTATCCTTGGTCAGACCCAGATCATCGACCTTCTTGATGAGTTGGCCGATCCGGTCGTCCATGGTCGACAGGAATGCG
>JARFRT010000392.1 GCA_029287105.1 Akkermansiaceae bacterium
GGCCAGGCCCGCGCGCGGCGGCCACGAGGTCTGAGTTCCGGGATGGAGGCGTTTTTGAGGGTGGACTTTCTTTCTCGCGTTCGGATGGCGGCACGGTGCGCGCCGTGGCCTCCTCGGTCGCTGCGGGTTCCAGACGGATCGCGGCGTCATCGGCGGGTGAGCCCGGGACGGGCATGGCTGGGATCTCGTTATCAGGCATGAAGGATGGGATCGGCCGGATGCTAGGACAGATGCTAGGGCGGCGGGTGAGCTCAGCGCCCCGGGGTCAGGCTGCTTGGTGGGGTGGGAGCGGAGATGATTTCAATCCAGCCGCTGGGGATGTGCTGATGGGCGCAATGGATATTGACATGGGCGAGCCCGCGTTGTGCGAGCGTGGTGTCGATAGTCCGTGTGGCAATTTGGGGACAATTGCAATCGGAGCTGAGGTGGCTGAGCATGACGACTTTGAGTTTTTCGCATGCGATCTCGCCGAGAAATTCGGCAGTTTGGATGTTAGAAAGATGGCCATGGCGTGAGGCGATGCGTTGTTTGGTTGCCCAGGGTCGTTTGGTATCGCGATCGAGCAGCGCCTGATCGTAGTTGGCTTCGATGTAGATGGCATCGCTGCCTCTGAGGTGTTCACGCATCAGGTGGGTGACGTGGCCGACATCACTGACCATACCGAGTTGTGTGTCCTGCCCTGTGAGGACGAATCCAACGGGTTCGGCGGCATCGTGTGGGATTTTGAAAGCCTGGATAGACAGATCACCGAGGCCGAATTCCTGGCCACTTCGGAAAATGCGCCAGGGGATGGAGCTTTTCATTTTATGACTCAGTGCCTCGCGGGTGAGGGCATTGGCATAGACGGGTAGATCGCGTTTGCGCAGGAGGACATCAACACCGCGTGCATGATCGCTATGCTCGTGGGTGAGCAGGATGGCGTCCAATTGCTCGGGCACCACGCCGAGCATTTCCATGCGCAGTACGAGTTGTTTGGCACTGAGTCCGGCATCCACGAGAATATGGGTATCGCCGCATCTGACCAGGGTGGCATTTCCTCCGCTCCCGCTACCCAGAACTGCCATACATATCATGCGCGGCAGTGTGATCCATGCGGCGGGGACTTTCAAGTGTCGAGTCAGGCTGACAGGAATTTATCCCGCCTACACCGCATGGACTCCTGCTCACTCTTTGAGTGATGCCAGATAGGCGATGACGTCGCGTAGTTCTTTTTTGCTGAGGATGTAGGCTACGGGAGGCATGATCGACACTGGAGCTGACATCTTTTTGATCAGTTTGCGGTCGTATTCGGTGGTTTTTTGGGTTGCGTCGTCGGTGATGGTGACGCGCTTGTCGTCCTGCTTGGCGAGTCGGCCGACAATGATGCTGCCATCGTTCATGCTGAGGGAGATGGTGCCGTAGCCTGGGGCGATTTGCGCGGCGGGGCTGACCATGGCTTCGAGCAGGTATTCGCGATCATAGAGTTTGCCGACATTCCAGAGGCCGGGGCCGGCGTCGCCGCCGCGGCGGTCGCGCGAGCCTTTGTGGCAGCGCGTGCATTCGGCGGCACCATGGTTATAGAACGTCCGCCGTCCGCGCCCGACGTCGCCACCTTCCAGTGTGACGCGAAATGCGTTGACCGGGTTGCTGGTATCGATGCTGGCGTGGTAGTCCTTGAGTGCCTTGGCAATCTCCGGCTCTTTGCGCAGTGCTGCTGCCTCGATGATATCGAGCTGGATGGCGGCGGGTTGCTGTTTAATACGCTGAAGCTGATCCAACAGGATGGGGCCAGCGTCCGCGTGTGCCATTGTGGCCAAGGTGGCCAGGGCCTGCTGGATGTCGTATGTTTCATTGGAAACGAGAATTTTCCTGGCCTGTTCTATGGCGGCCCCGGGGTCGAGTTTGGCCAGGGTGGCAAAACTTTTGACGCGCACATCGCGGTCCCCGTCATTGAGGGATTTGCTGAGCAGCTCTGGCAAACGGGGATCGTTTTGGCTGAGTAGGGAGTCCAATGCGATCAGGCGAATGGCGGTGGTGTTTTTGGGATTGCTCAGATGGGTGGCGAGAGTGGCGGACGGGATCTTGATCTTGAAGTCCTTGGTGGTGCGAATCACATCAGCGAGCAGCATGCCCTCGGCTTGGTCGAGTAGTTCTTTAAGCACACGGATGATTTCCGGCCGCAACGCGCTGAGGTCGCGATCACCTGAGACCGGACGGTATTTTCCGCTGGTGGGATCGGCTATCGGCGGCTTTTCCCAGCGGTTCAGGACAAAGAGGCATTCCATGCGCACGTCGGGGGACTGGCTTTTATCGGTGAGTAGTTTCAGGATTTGCCGGGCGCCATCGTGTCCGCCGACGCGGAAGATGGCATTGATGATGCGGTAATCAATCATCGGCGTGGATTTCCCCAGCCAGTGGGTGAGTTGCGCCAGTGCGGGGCGGGCATCTTCGATGTAGGCGTCGTTGATGGCTTGGATGGTTTCGATGACGATGCTGTCATCCTTGTCCTTGAGGAAATGGGCGATGGCAGGATGCTTGAGTCGGCGCAGCGTGATCACCAGACCGCGGCGCACCGCTGCCGAGGGGTGGTTCTTGAATTGCAGCAAGGTATCGGCGGAGTCACTGGCCACCACAATGGTTTGCAGCGCCTGGATGGCACCGTGCCTGAGATAGGCGTCGGCGTCGTCATTTCTGACAAGCAGCTCGATGAGCTTGGGAATATCATCGGCGTGGCCTGCTTTGCCCAGGGCGATGGCGGCGAGCATGGCAGTATTGGCATTGGCATCGTTGAGATGGGCGGCCAGGATATCCCGCATCGCCTTCGACATCGACTTGGCGTCGGCCTGTCCCAAGGCCTGCAGCGCCTGCCCACGCACGCGCCAGCTTGGGTCGTCTGCCAACATCGCGAGACTTGCCGCGGCTTGGGCACTTTTGTGTTGCCGTGCCAACTGGCCGAGGCCCCAGACGCCATGGAGACGGGTGACGACTTGGTTTTCTGCAGCCGTTGCCGCGAGGAAGATGGGATGGGTATCGCCTTGAGCGGCGAGCGTGAACTGGGCGCGCATCCGCACACGCATATCGATGTGGTGGAGTAGCTTCCCGAGCTTCCCGGTGCCGAGCTTCTCAAAACCGTCCGCAAACAGCTTCCGCGTCTCGGCCACCGCCGGCTTTTTAATTTCCTTGTCATTGTGGAAGGTGAAAATGGTGCCAAAACCGTGCGTCATCCAATTACCGGTATAATCACTGACATAAACCTTGCCGTCGTATCCGAACTCGATGTCGGTATTGAGGAAGCCTTTGATAAAATCCTCTTCGCTGGCGAGCTCATAGCCCGCGCCTTGGGGTTTCATTTCAAAACCGATCACCTTGCTGTTGCCTTGGTAATCACAGACGAAAAAGTGATTGTCCCACTTCTCGCCGAGGCCCGTGCCGGGGTTGTAAGTCAGTCCCGACGGCCCTTTGCTGACGTGGGCAGCGGGGGGCAGGAAGGCATCGGGCCGGTTCAACGACTTCTTTTTCCACGCCATTTCCTCCATCCAGGGCGTTTTGTGGCGACGGCTGATATCGATCGAGTTGGTGAAATTGGTGAAATTCTGGTGGCCGCGGTTCCAACCGGAGTCGGCCCCCTCGACCATGTAGACAACGCGGGCGAGGTCACCCATGTCGGCATTGTTATCGACCGAAAACGCGGCTCCGAATTGGTCGAATGCGATTTCCTTCGGGTTGCGCAGGCCGGTGTGCACGACCTCGAGTTGGCTGCCATCCGGTTCCATGCGGAAGATGGCACCGGCATATTGATCGTAGAGGTGGCGGCCATCCTTGGTTTTCAGGTTGTACGCGCGGTCGCCGATGGTAAAATAAACCCTGCCATCCGGGCCAAGGACAAAACCATTGAGGTCATGACCGCTGAGGCTGACACTGATGCCAAAGCCTTCCTGGAGTGACTCGCGCTTGTCGGCAACACCATCGTCGTCGACATCCTCCAGTAACCAGACATGGGGTATGCAGGCGAAGTAAACCTTGCCATTAAACGCCATGATGCCAGCCGCCGTGCCATCGAGAGGGTCGTTGAATCCCTCGGCATAGACCTGCCCGAAATCACATTTGCCGTCACCATCGCGGTCTTCGATTCGGCGGATCTTCTCCGAGTACCGGGTGTAATACTCCATGGGCTTCTTGGAGGCATGTTTTTGATACATCGCCAGCCGGTCGGCGGTCGATGTCGAGCCGATGTCATCGCGCAGCCAATGGCCATTGCGCCGGTTATCCTCAACGCCGCGGGCGAAGCGGTGCGTCTCGGCGATATAAACCCGGTTTTGCTCGTCGATGGAAATCGCGGTCGGATCCTGTACATTGGGTTCGCGGGCGAAGACCGTGCCCACCATGTCATCGGGGAAGGTAATGGTGGAAAGCAAGGCGCGGTCGGCATCCTCGGCCGTGGTGGGCCCGGGATCGCTCGTGTTGCTTGTTTTTGGGGTCCCGGTGGTTTGCCCCGGAGGCAGCGCATACATGGGTTGGAGCGAGCCAGTTGTAAAAAAAGCCGGGATAAGAAGCAGCCTGCACAGGCCAGATGAGAATGGTGTCATATTGATGCGTTGCGTGAATCGAGGCGCAACATTCGCGATGAATAATGATACTGCAACCCTCAAATTGTCGAATGCCGCAGAGATCAGTCGTTTAAGGTATTCGGGCGCAGGCAGGCGGGTTATTGGCGTGGCATGACGGATTTGACCTTGTTAAGCAGGGGATCCTATACCAAGTTTCACCCATGAACATCACACAGATTCTCCTTGGTTCGACGGCAGCGATGCTTCTGGCGGCCTTGATTCTTTCCTATGGTGCGATGAAGGGCGGCGTGGCTGAAGACGGACGCAAGCACACGGCAACCGAGTTGATGCAAGAAAATGCACGTCTTCAGGCGGAGATTGACCGTTTGCGTCGTGGGTTGCCGGTAGCGACTGCCGTTGTCGAGGTTGAGCCACCCGCGAGCATGTCTAGTTCCAAGTTACAAGAGATCGAAGAGCAGAACGAATTGCTTCGTCACCAGCTCGCTGAGGCGGAGAAAAAGAAACAGCAGGCCGAGGCGGAGACCCTTGCCATCACCGAGCGCCAGTCCGGGAGACTGAACAAGGAGGAGCGGCGTGCGCGTCTCATTACCCAGGCCATGCTGATGGCCCAGGTCAAGGAGGTTGCCGAGCAGGAGGGAATTTATGTGATTGTCCTTGATGTCAAGGTGCCACAGTCCGTGCGCATGAATACGGAGCTCGCGGTCCGCCGTGGCACTGGGATCATTGGTCGTT
>JARFRT010000402.1 GCA_029287105.1 Akkermansiaceae bacterium
ACCCAAGACAGGACACTTCACATATCCTCCGCTGTGGACAGGAGTGTCCACGCTCCCTATTCTCCCGCTCCGCGGGCCGACGGCCTAGGGAGGAGGGACACTCCTGTCCCTCGGCAACCCAAGCCCACAACCCAAGTCTTCCTTTCGCGTATTTCGCGGTTAAAAACTGAAGCAGCAACCCAACATCATGACCACGCCAGCCACCAAGACCGCCTCCCCGCGCCTCGCCTTGATCGCCTGCTCGGTCTTCGAAAAGGAAATCGCACTCCACACCAGCGGTTCCGCCAATATTGCCAGGGTGCAGTACTTTGAAATGGGGCTGCACGACCGCCCCGACATCCTCCGCAGCACCCTGCAGGAGGAAATCGACCGAATCGATGCCCTCGACGGCATCGACGCCATCATTCTCGCCTACGGCCTCTGCGGATGCGGCACCGCAGGCCTGCACTCAAAAAAACACCGCATCGCCATCCCGCGTGGCCACGACTGCATCACCGTCTTTCTCGGCAGTAAGGAACGCTACGCCGATCACCAGAAAGGTTGCGCATCCTGCATGTATTACACCCCCGGCTGGAACCAGGGCCGCAGGGTGCCCGGCCCGGAACGGCTCGAACAACTCAAAGCCGAACTCGCCGAAAAATTCGACGAGGACGACGTCGATTTTCTGGTCGAGTCCGAACGTGCTACGTGGTCGATGCACGATACCGCCACTTACATCGACCTCGGCACCGATGATGCTGAAGCCGAGGCCGATTATGCCAAAAAATGCGCCGAGTGGCTCGGGTGGAAATCCCAACGTCTCGAAGGCGACCCGACCCTTCTCCAAGACCTGCTCCACGGCCGCTGGGACGATCCCGCCCGCTTCCAGATCATCGAACCCGGCGAGCAACTCGTCTTCTCCCCCGATGATCAAATCATGCGTGCGGCACCAGCCCCCGAGAAATCATGAGCGCCATCACGGTCATCCTCGACGACGGTTCGCGGCACGAAATCGACGCCAGTGACGCCACCGCCACCCGCACCCTCGCCGGCTACCTCGAGGCCCACGGATTCCCCCTCAACACCCGCTGCGGGAAACGGGGTATCTGCTGCGGGTGCGAAGTCGAACTCAGCGACGGCAGCACCGTCAAGTCCTGCCAAATCGCCGCCATGGGCGTGCAATCCGTCAATATCCCCGGCCGCTCGCGCATGGATCATCAACCCCAGGTCGGTGAAACCTTCCGGATCGACATCCCCACCGCCCATCAACCGATTTTTGAATCCGTCGAAGGCGTCCGCGATACCGCCTTCGCCATCGACCTTGGCACCACCACCGTCGTGGTCATGCTTATCGACCTGACCACCGGTGACATCCTCGCGCGGGCGGGCGGATTCAATGAACAAATCCGGTTCGGCGACAACGTCCTCACCCGCATCGACGCCGCCCGCGATCCCGCCATTCTCAACGACCTTCAAGCCGCAGTGACCAAGGCCACATTCCCACCGCTCATCGCGTCGGCCTGCGAACGGGCAGGACGCTCGCCCGGGCGTCTGGCGGGTGGCGTGATCGCCGGCAATACCACCATGCTCCACCTGCTCGTCGGCGAGGACCCTACGCCACTCGGCATCGCCCCGTTCACGCCCCGCTTTATTGCCGGCCGCCAACTCACCTGCGCAGATATCAGGCTCGCTATCGACGGCTTGAACACGCCGCTTCCGATCCACCTGCTCCCCGGCATCGCCGCCTTCATCGGCTCCGATATCGTTGCCGGCATCTACGCCACCGGGATGATGTACGATCAACAACCCAGCCTGCTGGTCGATATCGGCACCAATGGCGAGATCGTCCTGCAACACGAAGGCCAACTCACCACCTGCGCCACCGCAGCCGGACCCGCCTTCGAAGGCGGCGGCCTGCGCTGCGGAACCCGCGCCAGGGACGGCGCCATCAGCCGACTCGAACTCACGCTCGACCCCTGCCAAATCGAAGCCGAAATCATCGGCGACATCCCCCTCTCCAGGGCCGCGGGAGTCTGCGGCTCGGCTTACATCGACTTTCTCGCCGAAGCCCGCGAAGCCGGACTGCTGACCACCTCCGGCCGCTTCGATCCGTCCCGATGGAACTCCCTGCCCGCATCCCATCGGGTGGAAGACGACGATGAACGTGCCCTGCGCCTCGCCGGCCAAGACGGCCGCGGTGGCATGGTCGTCAGCGAGGTCGATATCGCCGTCATCCTCCAGGCAAAGGCCGCCATCGGAGCTGGCATCGATATCCTGCTCGAAGCATCGGGGATCGAAGCCGACCAAGTAGGAAAAGTCTACCTCGCCGGAGGATTCGGCATGCACCTGGACGTTTCCCATGCCATCGAAATCGGTCTGCTCCCGGGCTTTAATACCGAACAGGTCGAGGTCGTTGGCAACACCTCACTCGCAGGGGCCATGCTCGCGACCATTGACAAATCAACCTTCAAGGAAATGGAGGAAATACGCACCCACACCCGGGTCATCGAACTCAATTCACAGGAAGGGTTTGAGGACTGCTACATTGACCACCTGATGCTCCCATGAACGATTTCCCATCGATACCCCTGCTGGAACACCGCCCGTATGACCGCGTCCGGGAGCTCTACCTCTACCTCGAACCCGCGCTGATGACCGCCATCCGTAACGAGGATATTGGCGAGGCGCGCCGACTGATCAACCAGGTCCTCGTGCAAATCTACAGCGCCGGCGAGGAACGGAACGACCTGCTCAAAGGGCTGCTGCTCGAACTCGTCGTGATGATGTCCCGAGCCGCCATTGAAGCAGGGGCCGAACAATCCGATGCGCTCGGTATGAACTTCCAATTCATCACCCGACTCGCCACCATCGATGACGATGAACAACTCGCCGCATGGCTCAAGGAAACCCTCGAGCACATCATGAACACCATCAGTAAACAACGCGATTTCACGCCGCCGTTGCTCATCACCAAAGCACTCAACTTCATGCGCGAAAATATCGGCAACGACATCTCGCGTGACGAAGTCGCCCAACACGCCGGAATTTCACCCAGCCACTTTTCGCGCCTGCTCAAGGAACGCACCGGAAGATCATTCACCGAACTCTTGCGCCAGAGCCGGCTCGACCTCGCCAGCGAACTCCTGCGCGACCCGGAACTCAATCTGGCAGATATTGCCATCACTTGCGGCTTCTGCGATCAAAGCTACTTCACCAACGTTTTTCACGACGTCAAGGGCATCACCCCCAAACAATTCCGCTCAGCCCTCCAACAAAATGAGCAAGAGGAACAGCCTGAAGCCTGAATCATCGCCGGTTTTCGACGGATAAGCACCATTTCACAACTTTATCGTCTCAGAGCACAAGACCACCCGGTCACATCCTGATAGTGTCGCACCCATGGACAACGAACATCCGCTCACATCAGCCGTCATCCGAGGAAAACGCAAAGAAGTGCCACCGCTCGTGCAGGAATGCCTCGATGCCGGTGAATCCGCCCAATCAATCGTCGAAGGCCGGCTCGTTCCCGCCATGAAAACCGTCGGCGACCGATTCAAGAACAACGAAATCTTTGTCCCCGAAATGCTCATCGCCGCACGGGCCATGAAGGCCGCCCTCGGCATCCTCGAACCGCTGCTCGTCGAAGCCGGAATCCAACCCGAATTCAAGGCCCTGATCGCAACCGTCGAAGGCGATCTTCATGACATCGGCAAAAACCTCGTCTCGATGATGTGGAAAGGTGCCAACATCGAAGTCATCGACCTCGGGGTCAACATCACCCCCGCGAAATTTGCCGAGGCCGTCGTCGAACACAAGCCCGACATCGTGGGACTCTCCGCCCTGCTCACCACCACCATGCCCGCCATGCGTGACACCATCGATGCCATCCGCGCAACCGCCGTCACCACCAAAATCGTCATCGGCGGCGCACCTGTCACCCAGGATTTTGCCGATGAAATCGGTGCGGACGGATATGCCCAGGATGCAGGCACCGCGGCGGACATCGCTCTCGGACTGCTCCAGAGCGCCTGACAAAACCCGCCGCGGATCAATGAGGCAACGGCGCATGCTCACGCCTCTCGCGCCAGCATGCGACACCGTCCGGCGGAATGCGCCTGGCAAACCCCGCCGCACCACCCGCACAAACTAACAGAACAGACCACTCGCCCCTAGCCAACATCATGCAAGCGCTTCGCGACATACTGGGAAACAACACCGGCAAATTTGCCATCGGCATCGAACTGGTATCCACCCGGGGCACGCTCAAGGACATCAAAGCCGTCAAGGCTCGCGAGTTTTCCATCGAACTTGCAGGTACGGATGCCGTCGACTGGGTATCCATCACCGACAACGCGGGCGGCAACCCGATGCTCGCACCCGCCGCCTTGGGCAAGGTTCTTCTGGAAAAAAACAAAGAGGTCGCCATCCACCTGTCCTGCAAGGACTTCAACCGCAATGGTCTTGAAAGTGTCGCATGGCATTTGAACTCAGAAGGATTTCACAACATCCTCGCGCTCAGCGGCGACTCGCCGATCGACGGCCACGACGGCCAGGCCAAACCCGTGTTCGACATTGATTCGGTCGGCCTGCTCACCTTGCTCAGGGAGATGAACCAGGGCCTCAAGGTCAAAGGGCCGGGACGGAAAATACGCCAACTCGGGGTCACCCGGTTTTTCAACGGCGCCGTGGTCAACAACTTCAAATGCCACGAAAACGAAGTCGTCCCCCAGTACCTCAAACTCGATAAAAAAATAGCGAATGGTGCCCGCTACATCATCAACCAGATCGGTTACGATGCCCGCAAGATGCATGAACTCCTTCGCTACATGCAGATGAAAAAAAATGGCCACGTGCCATTGGTCGGGAACGTCTATGTGCTCAATGCCTTTGTCTCGAAAATTTTCCACGGCCGGAAAATACCAGGGGTTTACGTCAATGATTACCTGCTCGCGCTGGCCACTCGACACGGAGCCTCCGCCGACAAGGGACGGTCGTTCTTCTACGAGTTCGCCGCCAAACAACTCGCAATCTACCGTGGCCTTGGCTACAAAGCCGGCTACCTCGGCGGCGTGCATAACTACAAAGCCGTCGATCAAATCCTCAGCCTCGAACAAAGCTTTGCCCCGGACGACTGGAAAGAATTCGCCAAGGAACTGAATTTCTCCCACAGAAATGAGTTCTACATGTTCGATCAGGATAAGCAGAGCGGACTCAGCAGCACGGAACTCGAACCCGACTACCTGGCCTCCTTGGAGCACCGACCCAGGAGAAGCGCCGGCTACGCCTTATCCAAGGCCTTTCACAGCCTGATGTTTACCAAGGGAAAAGGCCTGGCCCCCCTGTGCACCAAACTCTGTGCCAACGCCAAAGACCCGTCACAAGGCCCCGGCTGGATGAGAGGCATGGAACACCTCAGCAAAAGCCTCCTCTTTTCCTGCAAGGACTGCGGCGACTGCTCGCTGCCTGAAACGGCCTTCCTCTGCCCTGAATCCCAGTGCGCAAAAAACCAACGCAACGGTCCCTGCGGCGGCACACGTGACGGCTACTGTGAGGTCAGTGACAAACGTTGCATCTGGGCACGCGCCTACAACCGACACAAAAGCGACGGCACCGAACTCGACCTCCTGGCCCATGTCCCCACCCTGCAAGAC
>JARFRT010000423.1 GCA_029287105.1 Akkermansiaceae bacterium
GGTGATTGATGTCTACAAGGACGGAATTCCCCAGTTCGAGGAGGCAGGCGCCGACGATGCCCCGCGGGAATCTGACCAGGAGGGAGCTGGCAATGAGTGAAAACGTCTTGGAAGTGAAGGGGCTGATCACCGCATTCCGCATGGAGGACGGCGAGTGGTTGCGTGCGGTGGATGGCGTTTCCTTCCGCGTGCCCAAGGGCAAGACCGTCGGGATTGTGGGGGAGTCAGGTTGTGGCAAGAGCGTCAGCGCGATGTCGATTGTCCAGCTCTTGCCCAAGCCGATGGGGCATATCCTTGAAGGGGAGGTTCTTTTTAAGGGGAAGGATTTACGGCAAGCGAGCCTCGAGCGTATGCACGAGGTGCGTGGCGGTGAGATTGGTGTGATTTTCCAAGAGCCGATGACCGCACTTAACCCGGTCCACCGGATTGGCAAACAGATTAGCGAATCCCTGATCCTTCACCGCGGCTTAAGTAAGCGCGACGCCTTGAAGGAGTCGATCGAACTGCTCGATAAGGTGGGTATCCCGTCTCCGGAACGTCGGGTGATGGACTATCCGCACCAGTTGTCCGGCGGGATGCGGCAGCGCGTGGTCATCGCCATCGCCCTGGCCTGCAAACCGGACCTTCTCATTGCGGACGAGCCGACCACGGCCCTGGACGTCACCGTGCAATCGCAGATTCTCGAACTCATGGAAGACATGCAGAATGAAATGGGGATGTCCACCATTCTGATTACCCACGACCTTGGCGTGATTGCCGGTCACTGCGACGAAGTGGTGGTGATGTATGCCGGCAGGGTCGTCGAACGTGCGCCGGTCAAGGACTTGTATGCCGCGCCGCGGCACGCCTACACCAAGGGTCTGATCAATGCGATCCCCACCCTGGAGACACCCCGGAAATCAAAGCTCAACACCATCGAGGGACAGGTGGCCGCGATCAGGGACCTGGTGACCGGCTGTCGGTTCTGCCAGCGGATGGAAAGAACCGGAGACACCCTGCACCAGCGCGCGCCATGGATCGAAATTTCCAAAGACCACTGGGTGGAAGCCTGCCCGCTGTGTGTTGAACTTGAATCCGAAGCCCCCCCTAGCCGATGAACGATGCCATACTTGATATTCGCGATCTGAAAATGCACTTCCCGGTGAAGGGCGGGCTGTTTTCGCGACAGATTGCCGCGGTGAAGGCCGTCGATGGAGTGTCACTCGCGATTGGTCGTGGTGAGACCCTTGGCTTGGTCGGTGAATCAGGATGTGGCAAATCCACCTTAGGCAAGAGTATCGTCCGCCTGACCAAGCCCACGGCAGGCTCGGTCATGTTTGAGGGCAAGGACATCACCCACCTGTCCCAGAAGCAGATGCGTCCGCTCCGCCGGAACATGCAGATGGTTTTCCAGGATCCTGCCGAATCCTTGAACTCCCGGATGTCGGTGGGTCAAATTATTTCCGAGCCATTGGAGGTTCAGCGTGTTGGCACCAAGGCGACCCGCCGGGCGCTGGTGGAACAGCTTCTTGATCGTGTCGGGATGCCAAAGAGTGCCGCCCAGCGGTTTTCGTTTGAGTTTTCGGGCGGCCAGCGGCAGCGCATCGGAATTGCCCGCGCCCTGGCGTTAAACCCGGATCTGATCGTGCTGGATGAGCCGGTTTCCGCGCTGGATGTATCGGTGCAAAGCCAGGTGCTGAACCTGCTGCTCGACCTCCAGGACGAGTTCAACCTCGCCTACCTCTTTATTGCCCATGATCTGGCGGTGGTGAAACACATCTCCGATCGCGTGGCGGTGATGTATCTCGGCAAAATTGTTGAACTCGCCGATGCCGACACCATTTATAAAAACCCGAAACATGCCTACACCAAGGCATTGATCGCTGCGATCCCCGTGCCTGATCCCACGGCCCGCAAACACCGCGTGCACCTTGAGGGCGAAATTCCGTCGCCGATCAATCCGCCGGCGGGCAGCGCGTTCGGCCACCGCATCAAGCACCCGCTCTATGAGCAAAGCGTGGGTATGGATTTGTCGATGGTTGAGATCGAAAAAGACCACTGGGTGGCCGCCGACCCATGCTGCCTGAGCGAGCAGGACTACGAGCAGGCAAAGGGCTTGTTGGTTCAAGCCACGCAGTGATCAGCGCATTGGACACCGGCCACGCGATGATCAAAGAATCTCCTCGATCGGGATCTTGCCGTTGGTGGCGATAATCGACCACGCATCCGCATGGCCGGGGATTTCGGTAAGCTCGGTTGTTCCACCGGCGGCATCGAGCAGGAGTTGGCCGGCGGCGATGTCCCAGAGCGAGATGCGGGCTTCGACGTAGGCATCGAGCCGGCCGGTGGCGATGTAGGCCATCGCCAGTGCCGCGCTCCCCATCATCCGCATTTTGCGCGCGCGTAGCGACGCCCTGCCAAAGCGTTCGAGCCCGGTGGCCAGGCTGGCCTCGTCCTTGCCACATCCGACAAAGAGGACGGATTCCTCGAGCTTGGTACGGGGGCTGACCTGGATCGGCTTGCCGTTGAGCAATGCCGCGCTCCCTTTTTCCACCTCCCAGAGTTCCTCCATGCTCGGGTCATAGATGACGCCGACAATAAGGTCCTCCTTGTGGCGGAGTGCGATGGATACGCAGTAGTGCGGGATGCCGTAGAAAAAATTCACGGTGCCGTCGATGGGGTCGACGATCCATTGGTAGTCGCTTTCCAGATTGCCTGCCACCCCCTCCTCGCCATAGATTGCGTGATCGGGGAATTCGGCCAGGAGCACGCGGGTGATGAGGTCCTGGCTCTCGCGGTCGAGCGCGAGCTTGATATCGTGATGTTTCGCTTCGTCCACATCGAGCGGGTGGCCGAAGTGCTCCTTTAAGAACGCCCCGGCTTGACACGCCGCCTGCTTTGCTACTTCCAGATGAGTCATGCCCATTCTTATCAGGGGTTTGAACTGATTACCATCATGAAAAAGGGAATGCCGGCTGGCTGATGCGAGGGTGCTGTCCTGGGGAGGGAGGTGGCAGGGGGAATCCCGCCC
>JARFRT010000472.1 GCA_029287105.1 Akkermansiaceae bacterium
CTCAGTCCTAAACAGCCTCACTTTAGCGTATTCGGGTTCACAACACAAATGTTCTCCCCCCATCTCCCCTCAAATGAGTATTCACTCTATATCAACAACTTCTATGCCTCAATTATCGAATCTCAGCACCAAAACCTATCAAAATTTGGGCCGCACCTTATCCAGCAGCCTGCTGGCTGGTAGCCTGCTTCTGACTCAAGCCCATGCGGCCGATCAGCCCAATGTTGATAACAGTGGAGCTGACCAACCGAATCGCGACGGGGCACCTATCTCAGGTCCGGATGGGAACAACGGAGGTAGTGGTACCTTAGCGAACGCAACCAATGGGAGTATTCGCAATACTTCAGCGACCGCTGTTTCTGCAAAGAGCAATGGTGGCAACGGGGGTGGAGGTGGAGATGGTGTTGGATTCCTTTCCCCACCATATATTCCGGTTCCGCCGTTTGGCGTGCCTCTTCCAGGGTTTGGTGGAGATGGCGGAAACGGTGGTAATGGTAGCATTGCGACAGTGACTAATTCGGGTAATTTAACGACATCGGGAGCGGCTAATCATGGAATTCTTGCGGAGTCGATTGCCGGTAATGGAGGTGACGGTGGCGATAGTATCCTGATTCTTGGTCTCTATGGCGAAGGGGGCGACGGCGGCTTGGGCGGTGAAGGTGGCAGTGTTACGGTTGTTAACTCCGGAACCATTTTGACGACTGGACCGCAAGCTCATGGTATTTTGGGGCAAAGCCGGGGCGGTATTGCCGGCTATGCGGGTGATTCAGACGGTTTTGGTCTTATTGCCGTGGGCGGGGATGGAGGAAGTACCGGTAATGGCGGTAGTGTTTTAGTGACGAATACCAATATGATTACTACCAGAGGTTTAGGGTCGATAGGTATTTTCGCGCAAAGCGTCGGTGGTTTTTCGGGTGCCGGAGGAAGTTCTTCGGGTATTTTCTCCTTTGGCGGTAGCTCAGACAGTGCGGGTGATGCTAGCACGGCAGAGGTCAATAATAGCGGAGCTATTACGACGAACGAGAATGATGCTTTTGGTATTTTGGTTCAGAGTGTCGGTGGCGGTGGTGGCAACGGTGGCTCCAGTTTTGGGCAGCTATCGGTCGGCGGGTCGGGTGGCGCAGGCGGTGATGGTAAAACAGCCACGCTCAATAACACGGCGGGTGGTAACGTAACGACTTATGGTGACCGTTCTACAGCTCTGTTTGCGCAGAGTGTCGGTGGTGGCGGTGGTAACGGCGGTGACGCTATCGCAGTAGGAGTTGCTGTTGCTGTCGGCGTTGGTGGCAAGGGTGAGGGTGGTGGTGATGGCGGTGTCGTCAATGTGAACACTGCAAACACGGCAAGCACACCGGGGACCACCGTTGTGACACACGGTTTTAAGTCCCATGGTCTACAAGCGCAGTCAATTGGTGGCGGTGGCGGCAATGGTGGATACGCATTTGCAGCAGCTGCAGGACCCAAGTTTTCAGCGGCAGTAGCTGTCGGTGGCAACGGTGCTGGCGGTGGCGACGGAAAGGCTGTAAACGCAAAGTACAACGGATCAATTGAGACCGGCGGTTATGCGGCAAGAGGAATTTTTGCTCAGAGTGTTGGAGGAGGTGGAGGAGATGGTGGTTCTAGCATCGCCTTGGCTGCGAGTGACGGTGCTGCGGTTACTGTAAGTGTTGGTGGCAAGGGCAGTGGCGGCGGAGATGCCGGTGCCGTCGATGTGACGACTTATTCCGACATAACAACCATTGGCAATAGTGCGCATGGTATCGAGGCGCAAAGCGTCGGTGGTGGCGGCGGTAATGGCGGATTTGCCGTAGCTGTTGCAGTTGGCGGTAAATTTGGCGCTTCCGTTGGACTCGGAGGTGATGGTGCTGGCGGCGGTGAGGGGCAGACGGTAACGGTCGATAGTAATGGCATCATTAACACGGGTGGAAACTTTGCGCATGGCATTAAGGCTCAGTCGGTTGGAGGAGGTGGTGGTGACGGAGGTTTCAGCGTAGCTGGTGCTCTTTCAGCGGGACCTGCAGGTGTTGCGGTCTCGATCGGCGGCGGCGGCGGCACTGGAAATATCTCTAGAAAAGTGACCGTTATGAGTGCTGGCGAAATTCACACGACAGGTGTGGGTTCCTTAGGTATTTATTCTCAAAGCATTGGTGGTGGCGGCGGCTCAGGTGGATTTGCAGCGAGCTTGGCAGCATCAAAAACAGGTGGAGCACTAGCCGTTGGTCTTGGTGGAGATGGCGGCTCTGGAGGTCATGGTGCTAGTGTCGAGGTGGAAAGCAGCAGTGATATTACGACGACGAAAACACTTTCCATAGGTATCCTCGCTCAATCGGTCGGCGGCGGAGGTGGTAATGGTGGAGCTGGTTTGTCTGGAGCTGGAGGGCGCTTTGCAGGCTCTGTTTCTGTAGGTGGCTCAGGAAAAGCAGGAGGTACCGGAGGAGATGTAGTTCTCAAAAGCAGTGGCAGTGTGACTACCGATGCAGCGCTGGCTTACGGGTTACAAGCACAGAGTGTAGGTGGCGGTGGCGGAAATGGTGGCTTTGCCATTGGTGTCGGCATCTCCGCTGGAAGTTCCGATAAAGGAGCTGCGCTAGCAGTAGCCGTTGGTGGTAACGCTGGAGATGGTAGCACGGGCGGAATTGTTACTTTAACGAATGATGGAAATGTCACGACAGGTGGCGTAGGTTCCCATGCTATTGTTGCACAGAGTCTTGGTGGCGGTGGTGGTAATGGTGGTTTTGCAGGAGCATTTACAGGAAGTACTGGACCAAGTGCATCGATCAGCGTTGGTGTTGGTGGTAGTGGAGGCACTGGCGGTATTGCTAAGAAAGTGACCGTGAATAGTTTGAGCGGAAAAATCGAAACCAAAAAGGAAGGAGCCAACGGTATTCATGCCCAAAGTGTCGGTGGTGGTGGAGGTGACGGCGGATTCGCTCTATCGGGTGCATTTGGCTCTGGAGACAAGTCACTCAACCTTGGCGTCTCTATCGGGGGATCCGGAGGCGGTGATGAAGATGACGCTACTGACGATGCTCTGAAGGTTGCGACTGGAACAGGAGGGGAGGTTGAGGTTAATAATCATAGTGAAATCGTTACGGCCGGATATTACACGAGCGGAATATTCGCGCAAAGTATCGGTGGTGGTGGCGGCACCGGTGGGTTTGCTGCGACTTTGACTGGCAGTAAAAGCACGGAGGCCAAGCAACTGTCTGTCTCAATCGGGGGATCAGGAGGAGCTGGCAATGACGCTAAGCAAGTTACCGTGATGAATTACAACGATATTACCACTACCGGAAAAATATTTGCGCGCGGTATTACAGCGCAAAGTATTGGTGGTGGTGGTGGTGATGGTGGATTGAGTTTTTCAGGGTCACTTGCAGCCGCGGATTCCAAACAGATGGCCCTTTCCATTGGTGGATCCGGCGGAGTAGGTGGTGATGGCGGAGTGGTGAAGGTAATCCATGATGTGGGAACTATAGCTACCCAAGGTCTTTTTTCGCACGGCATCTTTGCACAGAGTGTTGGTGGCGGTGGCGGTAGCGGTGGTAACGCCATATCGGGAATGCTGGGACTGGGTGGTGAGGGGACAAATGTTAATTTGGCAGCCACCATAGGTGGTTCTGGCGGTGCGGGTGGTATTGGTAAATTAGTTGAGGTGGTCAACAACGGCACAATCAATACCACAGGCTTGGCCTCCAGTGCCATCTATGCGCAGAGCATCGGCGGTGGTGGTGGATCCGGAGGGTCGAGTTTTACCGGTATCGTGGGGGTTGCCAGCTCGAGTTCGCAGGCTGGTAAAAGCCGCACAGTGAATCTATCTGTCTCGGTTGGTGGAAATGGAGGCACCGGAAATTTTGGCGGAAAAGTGGACATCACGAACACGGGAAATATTAAAACCACCGATGCGGCATCGCATGGAATCTTTGCTCAAAGTGTCGGTGGTGGTGGCGGTGATGGTGGTCGTGTTAATACGATTTCCATGATTGTTGGCAGCAAACAATCCGATGGCTCAACAGACACTCAGAAGCGGAATTTCAATCTCAGTGCCAGTATAGGCGGTGACGGGGCCGAAGCGAGTGATGGCGGAATTGTTGAGGTGGATAATCAGGGGGTCATTGAAACGACGGCTGATAACTCGATGGGTATTTTTGCTCAAAGTATTGGTGGCGGCGGTGGCACGGGTGGCAGTGGGATTATTGGCTCAAAAGAAATTTTGCCAGTGCCCCTGGAAGTGCCGATAGCAATCAACAAAGGAAAGGTGGATAAAATAAGAGATATTCAAATTTCCGTAGGTGGAAAAGGCGGTAGTAGCGGTGACGGGAAACAGGTCACCGTAACAAACAGTCAGAAAATTACGACGCGCGGCCACGATTCACACGGCATCTTTGCGCAAAGTGTGGGCGGCGGTGGTGGTGTGGGCGGGACGTCTGTGATTGGTGCCACGGGTAAGATTGGGCTTGGTGGCAAGGGCGGTTCCTCAGGAAACGGTGGAAATGTAGAGGTGTTTCACGCCGGAGGGGTGATCGAAACCTTTGAGGCTTCTTCCTATGGTATTTTTGCCCAAAGTATTGGCGGCGGTGGCGGCGTCGCAGGAAACGTCGATCGTGTTCTCTCCCCTAAAGAGGACGGATCAGGAACAGCTGGATTACCTCCATTGAATATAGGTATCGGCGTCGCCCTTGGACAGGGCGGTGGCAACGGTGGTAATGGTGGCACTGTCAAAGTCGATAGCGTGGGGAGAATCATAACGCATGAGCTCGGCGCGCATGGTATTTTTGCCCAAAGCGTAGGTGGTGGAGGCGGTATACTTGGAACGCTCGGGAATGAGAAGCTCACGGCCCTCGACTTCACCGACACTGACACCGGCAATGATATCGCGCGATTGGGTGGACACATCGGAAGCATGGGCGATGCCGGAAATGGTGGAGAGGTAATTGTCTCCCATCATGGAGATATAACGACATCTGCTGAGTCTACAAATGGTATTCTGGCGCAGAGCGCAGGCGGAACCGGACTTGGAAAAACAGTGAAGATTGAAACCGACGGCGAAATTCACGCCACCGGAGCAGGCTCCTATGGCATCCTGGCACAGAGCATCGGCCTCGCCGGTAACGATGACATCACCATCGACGTGATGGGAGGAATGGTCGTTGGCGGAGCCGGCACTGGCGCGGGTATCCGGTTTGATGACGGAAAGACCAACCGGCTCACCAACCGTGGCATCGTGATGAACATTGACGGGATCGATGGAGTTGCGGTATACGGCGCCGAAGGTTCAGAAACCATTGACAACTACGGGACTGTGGCAGGTAACTTGGTTCTCGGCGGTGGCGTGAATGCCTTCAACAACAAGATCGGCGGAACCTTTGCTGCCGGGTCACATCTTGATCTGGGTGGACCTGCAGAGGTGTTGCTCAATGAGGGGGTTCTGGCACCAGGTGGCCGCAGCAACGTGCTGACCACTGCCCTGAACGGAACCCTCGACCAACGTGCAACCGGGGCTTACGCTGTCGATCTCGACTTTGGAAGCCCTGATCCAAACACCGATGGCGGGAATACCGATTTTCTCGATGCCACCGGCGCTGCAAGCTTGGCTGGAGCGGTGGAAATCACCCTCGTTAATCCAAACCTGATACCAGTAGGCACCTACAGCAAGACGGTCCTTAATGCCGACCTTGGGGTAACGAATACTGGTTTGATGCTCACTACCGCACCATCGGCGGTAATCAGCTACGATCTTACATACCCATCTGCCAATACCGTAGGTATCGACTACACCGTCGATTTTTCACCGGATGGGGCGAATCTGGGACAGAACCTCGAAGAGGTGGGTAATTACTTCAACCGGATTCAAGCAGCTGGCAGCTCTCCCGCCCTGGCCGACACCGTGATCAAGATGCTCTATGATCCCACGTTCGAGGAATACCGCAAAACGCTCTCACAAATGGGTCCCGACTTCTACGGTGAGCTCCAAGCAAATGCGATCCATCGCGGTGAGCGATTTGGTCACTTGTTAGCCAGTGGTGGTGGACATCGGATTGTTGAGGATGATTACTCTATGTGGTTTAACTATGGGACAGAAAGTGGCAAACATGACTCCTATCTCGACTACAAAAGAATCGATAACAGCAGCGACGTCTTTTCTGTCGGCTTCGAAAAGAAGATCAAAGAAAACTGGATGGTCGGTTTAGGATTCACCGTGGAAGATCATCGATCAGTAGGATACGGTGGCCAATGGCAATCCGAAGGCGATAGCAGGCAGTTGGGTTTTGTTCTGAAGCACTATCAAGGCAATACCGAGTATGCAGCCACATTAGCTTACGGTTGGGGGAAGTCTGATATTGAGAGAACCGGCTTAGTGAGCTCAGCCTTCATGGCGAATGCCAATCGTGACCTCGAAACCTTCTCTGGCATGCTTCAGGTTTCACACACCTTTACCACCGGTGAGGGCTATATCCGCCCAACTGCGGGTGTTGGATTTACCCATCTGATGGCTGATCACGCCATGGAGACAGGTGCTGGAGCGCTCAATCTACAACTTCAAGAATATGACGAGACACACGTTTGGGCGCGCTTAGGAGTGGGGCTCGGGCGAACCTTCACCCTGGAGTCTGGAAATCGTATCAACCTGCACGGCGACCTGGGCTTTCAATACTACCTGACCAATGGAAACACTACAGCACGGGCCCGTCTTGAAGGTGCACCCGCGGGGATTGACCCTATGGCCGTGGATATTGATCTGAACGAAGCTCACGGTTATGGCTCGATTGGGGTTGAATGGATGAACCGCAATGGAGTTTCAGTCGGGCTGGATTACAGCACCATACTGGACAGTCATTCATCGGTGAACCGCTGGGACTTTAGCGTAACGATACCCTTTTAGTAACGGACCTATGTTGAATAG
Organism: Akkermansiaceae bacterium; assembly: GCA_029287105.1. Classification (GTDB taxonomy): domain Bacteria; phylum Verrucomicrobiota; class Verrucomicrobiia; order Verrucomicrobiales; family Akkermansiaceae; genus Oceaniferula. The sequence goes on from JARFRT010000472.1 coordinate 6,902, forward strand.
CTATATTCCGGAGTTATCGATTTAACCGGGATATCGGAATCGATGCTCTGAGGGCATGGATTACTGAATCCGGGCAGGCAAACCACAGAACAACTGTCTATAAAAGGAAATATTTTTCACTGTAAAAACCCCTCATTCTGTGGTCAAACCCCCACGCCACTTTGGCTACTGATTGCTGTCTACCAACCACCGCCCACTGATTTAATGAACGTCTCACTCAACTGGCTTAACGACCACCTCGATCTCTCCTCCATGTCCCTGCAGGAAATTGACGACCTGCTCACCTTCGCCGGTGTCGAGGTCGAGGGGATTTCACAGAAGGGCGTGCCGTCGGACCAAATCGTGGTCGCCCAGGTGAAATCCGCCGAGCCGCACCCGGATGCCGACCGCCTGAAAGTCTGCCAGGTGGACGCGGGCGGGGATGAGCTTCGCCAGATCGTCTGTGGTGCCAGCAACTACAAGGTGGGCGACAAGGTGCCCTGCGCTCTGCCCGGTGCCGATCTCGGCGGCGGCTTTGTCATCAAGGAAGGCAAGCTGCGCGGTGTCGCATCCATGGGCATGCTCTGCGCCGCCGGGGAAATTGGCCTGGTCGACGAGGTCGACGGCCTGATGATCCTGCCCGAGGACATGGAGGTTGGAAAACCGCTCCAGGAAATCTTTGACGCCGACACCATCATCGAAGTCGAGGTCACGCCGAACCGTCCCGACCTGCTGTCGCACACCGGCATGGCCCGCGAGCTATCGGCGCTGGCCGGCCTCGCCCGCAAACCACTCGACTTGCCCGTCGCCGCATCCGTCGCGTGCGAGCATGTCGTCAAGATCTCGGCCGCCGATGCCTGCCCGTTCTATTCCGCCGTGAAAATCTCCGGCGTCACCGTGGCCGATTCGCCCGCCTGGCTGCAAACCAAGCTCGAAGCCATCGGCCTGCGCCCGATCAACAACATCGTCGATATCACCAACTACGTCCTGCACGAACTCGGCCACCCGCTGCATGCGTTTGATGATTCCAAAATCTCCGTCCCCATCGACATCCGCCACGCGACCGGAGGCGAAACATTCAAGGCCCTCGACGAGGTTGAATACAGCCTGACGCCCGAGGATGTCGTGATCTCGGATGCCAGCGGCGCGGCGCTTGCCCTCGGCGGCGTCATGGGAGGGATTGACAGCGGGGTCAGCGAGGCCACCACCGACATCATCCTCGAATCCGCTTACTTTACGCCTTCAAACATACGACGCACGTCGCGCCGACTCAACCTCAGCTCGGACTCCTCGTACCGCTTCGAGCGCGGCACCGACCCCCAGGCGGTTCTCGCCGCCTCTGCCTTCGCGGCCCGACTCATCACCGAAATTGCCGGGGGCAGTATCGAAAATGAAACCTGCACCGCCGGAAATGCTCCCCAGCTCAACAGTGAGGTTGCCCTCGATCCCGTCAAGCTGGACCAGCTCATGGGCGGCTCCATTTCGCTTGAGGATGCCCAGGATATCCTCACCCGCCTCGGGCTCGAAAAACTTGCTGGCAACCTCTGGCGTGTGCCGAGCTACCGGCTCGACCTGCACCGCCACATCGACCTCGTCGAGGAAATTGCCCGCGTGCACGGGCTCGCGAAGGTGCCGTCGCGCTTCACCGGAACCTTCGTCCACGAAAGCGACGTCGATACCGCCTACGACTACCAGATGGGCCTGCGTAGGTCGCTGGCCGCACTCGGCTTCCACGAGACCCAGACGATCAAGCTCATTGCCGAGACCTCCCCGGACGCGACCGTCGCCCAGATGGACACCGCCCTGCCGCTGCGTCCGCTTCAGGACGGCGATGTCATCCGTGTGGCCCTGCCCCTGAGCGAGGACCACGCCATCATGCGTCCGTCGCTGACGCCCGGCCTCGTCGCCACCGCCGCACGCAATATCCGCCAAGGCGCCAAGTCGCTGCTCTTCTTCGAACTCGGCAGGCAGTTCCGCAACGTCGGGGGAGGTAAGGCAAAGGATCTTGAAGCCGACTCTCTCGCGATATTGTTAGGTGGCGAAGACAAGCCGGCGTCGTGGTCCAACAAGCCGTCCGCCATTGACGCCTTCGATGTGAAAGCCACCATCGCGGCGCTGTTGCCGAACCGGGAGATCCAGTTCACTCGTCGCGACCGCGACGGGTTCATCATCGCAGCCGATGTCCAGTGTGATGGCAAACCCATCGGTATCTTTGCCCAGCTGAGTCCCGGCAAATGCCGTGAGCTTGGCAGCGACAGCCCGATCTACCTCGCCGAACTCGACGTGAAAAAGTGCCAACAGCTCGGTACGGCAAGCGTCCAGGTCGACGAGCTGCCCCAGTTCCCCGGCTCAAGCCGTGATGCCGCCATGCTGGCCCCGGTGGAGCTTCCCAATGCGGACATCGAGAAGGTCATCAGGAAGCACAACGAGATGCTGCTGGTTTCCTCCACCTGTTTTGACCTGTTTAGGGATGCCACTGGCGAGAAGCTTCCTGCCGATAAAAAATCCATCGCCTACACCTTCCACTACCGATCACCGGAGCGCACCTTAAAGGCGAAGGAGGTCGACCAGGCCCACCAGAAGCTACTCGACCAGCTGGCCAAGGAGCTGCCGATCACTTACCGCTAGATCATGAGCCATCCATCATGAGCCCTGCGGAAAACCCTTATTCCCCGCCTGAAACGACGATGGCTCCGGCGCAGGTGCTGCCGGATGACATCCTCAAAAAAATCAAGGGAGGCGGGATCGCGGCCGTGGTTATCGGTATCATG
>JARFRT010000501.1 GCA_029287105.1 Akkermansiaceae bacterium
ATGGGGGTGAGGGCGATCATCGCACCTCTGCGCAGCCACCAGTCCTCATGCTGCAGCCATTTTCCCAGGGGATCGATGTGTTTTTCGATGAATTCGGGTTGGGCCCGCCCGATCGCATTGAGCGCGGATTCGACCACCCACCAGGATTCCTCAGGGTCATTGATCATTGCGCCGACGAGTTCGAACATCTCTTCGGTGATCTTATCGGTCGGCATGCCCTTGCCCTTGAACATCCCGGTGATGCAGGTGACCCCCGCATGCCGCCCACGTGCGTCCTTGGACTTGAGAAGTGGCACCACCAGATGAAACCGTCCCTGGTTGTTGATCGCCCGCGCAGCCGCCGCACGGATGCCCTGATCGATGTGATGGGCGTAGGCGAGCAGGTTCTCATCGGAAACCTTCGCATCGTTGATGATTCCCATCAGTTGCATGGACGCATGTGTGGCGAGTCGTTCCCTGGAGATATCCAGAGCCTTTCCCGGGGCATACTCACCGGGTTCGAGTGACAGAAATATCTCGTCGGCGGCCGTCCCCCATGGTCGTTCCGGCAACGTGTAGGGGTTGGAGAATGGCGTCCGGGGTGCTCCGTAGATGCGAAGCTTCTTGAGCGGGAGCGTGTAGATCAGCGGGATGTAGTTCCCCCACGCCCGACCGCTCGTATGTCCGGTTTGCCCATAGCTGACGTTCCAGCCGCTTGGCCAGCCAAATGCCCCGTCGTGAGTGCGGGCCAGCTCGTACATCCACCGGCGCCCGTCCATGAATGAGCGGTATTGCTCCTTCCGCTTGTCCCTGACGACACCCATCGCGGTGCCGCGCCACAGCTCGCCGATCCCGCCGCCGGTGTGACCGTGGTAAAGCCACGAGGTCGAGTAAAACCCCTTGGTCCCGCTGATGTCGCGAGCCTTGGCATAGACCGATTTCTCGCCCTCCGGCGTGAGTGCCGCCGCCGCCGCCATGGCAAAGGTCAGGCCGCCCGTCTTGCCATTGTCGACAAAACCACCCTCCGGCAGCCCGTCACCGTAGGGGACGTTGCCGTGTCCGGCAAAGCGGTAAAAATGCTTGAGCGCACTGTCGAAGGTATGCGGGTCGACGTCCACGCCGCACTCCTTGGCCAGCATCAGGTAGGTGACACAGTGCACCCCCGCACCATTCAGGTGCCCGCCGGCCATGTATCGGTAGGGTGCCGCACCCCGCCCGGCCCAACCGCCGTTGTAGATGGTTCGCTTGAGCTCGTCGGCCATGCTTTTGATGGCTGGCAGCACGGATTGGTCGCCGGTGCGGAGGTAATACTCACAGACCGCGAGCCCGGCGTAACCGATGTCCCAGGGGATCCCCTTCCGGTCAGAGGACAGCTTGCCCTTGAACCAGCGGGCAACCACATCGAGGTCCTTCTGTTCGCCTGTGGAAAGCAGGAAGAGCGCCGCGCCATGGTTGGGCTCGTCAATCTTTGCCAGAAAGTCAGCAAACCTGCGGATAATCTGGTCGGACTTCGCACAGTCCACCGGCCAGGTCTTGCTGTAGGCCCCGAGCGCCGGGATTTGGACGATGACCTCACGGGCGACCGCCTTCGGGCCGTCCTTGACCATCATCTTCAGCACGCCGTCCTTGGCCTCGGCCGCGGTGATCCAGTCGCCGAGAATGACACGCGGGTCACGATCCTTGAGCGTTTGCCCGTTGATGCTCTCGATGAGTTGGCCTTTTTTGAGTTGGCCGGTCGCATCGGCGGGGGAGCCAGGTTCCACACCGCTGATTCGCATCGTGAACGCGGGTTGGATCAAGCTCAGGCTGATCCCTATTGGCCCAATGCGGCTGATCTCGTAGCGGGCGGCCTTCGAGTCCGGCCACTGGTGGAACTGGGGAGCCTCCTTGTAGTAGTCGTCCGCCATCAGGCCCGATGTGGCGAAGGCGCATAGCAGCGCCGCTTTCAAAAAACTTCTTAACCCGTTCATTGTAAATCTCATTTTTGTGTTCGTGCTTAGTTGGGGGAATGGCGGAAGATGGTGTCCGTGAGCAGGCAATCTGTCAATTGTATGATAAGTCCCGTCCTAAACGGCGCATGTTTTGACGGCTATTCCGGCACGCGGCACGGGCCCGATAAGGAAACTCAATGGTTTGTGATGAAACGTTTGTGCGTTTTGCACCGTATTCACGACAGGCGGACGCCAGCCAATCTCTCCTGATGAAAAACCCGACTAAAGCCAACAAAAAAACCATGAAAATAAACAAAGCCATCAAAGTATCCTGCCTGCTGGCGGGAATGTGTCTCGGCATGCCCGGTGCTTCAGTCGCCGCAGACAAGCCGATCAAAGTTTTCATCCTGTCCGGCCAGTCGAACATGGTCGGCGCCGGCAAGGTGACGGGCCGCGGCAACCGCTGGGGGTCGGAGTTCACCGATCCGGTGGTATCGGTTTACGAGGGCGACTACAACCCGAAGGCCGACTACGATACGATGAAGCCGATCAAGAC
>JARFRT010000502.1 GCA_029287105.1 Akkermansiaceae bacterium
GCGGCGGACCAAGTGGTTGGTTGTTTACTTCATTCTGGCCATTGTCGGGGTGATTCTTTCCGTCTACGGGATTGTCTATCTGGTGATGCTTTACACGGGGGGGGGAGTCCATCCCTGGATGCCGGGCGTATTTGCCGCGACGGCGATCGCCACCGGCGGGGTCATGGGCACCGGGAGTTTGTTTAAAACGATGCAGCTCAATGGCGGTGGCGCGGTGGTTGCCCGTGATATGGGCGCCCGCCAGGTCGACCCCCATACCCGCGATACGGATGAGCGCCGACTTGTCAATGTGGTCGAGGAAATGGCGATCGCATCCGGATTGCCGGTGCCGGAGATCTGGCTGATGGACGAGGAGTTGGGGATCAATGCGTTTGCTGCCGGAACCGAGCCGGGCAATGCGGTGGTTGCGGTGACGCGGGGATGTGTCCAGCGTCTCAGCCGTTCCGAGCTTCAGGGGGTGGTGGCGCATGAGTTCAGTCATATTCTCAATGGTGACATGCGGCTCAACATGCGGCTCATGGGCTTGCTTTTCGGTATCCTGATGATCTCGATGATTGGCAGGATGATGTTCGAGGCGCTACGCTTTGTGCGGGTGCGGAGCTCAAGCAATGACAAGGGGGGCGGGGCAGGAATTGTGATCGCCATCGTGCTGGCCGGGGTGGGGTTGATGATCGTCGGGAGTGTCGGCGTGTTTTTTGGGCGACTCATCCAGGCCGCGATCTCCCGTCAGAGGGAGTATCTTGCCGATGCCTCGGCGGTACAGTTCACCCGTGACCCCGACGGGATTACCGGGGCGTTGAAAAAGATTGGTGGCCAGCAGTATGGCTCGAAAATCGGGGCGGCCAAGGCGGCTGAAGCGAGCCACCTGTTTTTTGCTGACGGAGGAATGTTTAGTTATGGCCTGGCGACGCACCCGCCGCTGGAGGTAAGGATCAGGGCATTGCAACAGGGGTGGGACGGCGAGTTTGTTTCCACGGAGATGCCGGAGGTTGCGGCGGGGCGTTCAATCGGCGCGGACGCCCGCATGAGTGGTTTCAGCGGACAGGAGACATCCATGTCGCCCGCCGTCCCCGGGCGTGCCATCGACCGGATTGGCGAGCCGTCGGAGGTCGATCTCCAGACCGGCCAGCGATTGCACAGCGGCTTGAACGCTGAGTGGATCAGGGCCTGTCACGACCGTGAAGAGGCGCAGGCGCTGGTTTTCGGTTTGTTGTTGGCCGAGGATGACCAACTGCGTCAGGGGGAGATCATGTTTGTGAAAAAAGGTGCTGGCGACGATGCCGGTGCGCTTGCCCTGCACTGGAACAGCCAGCTCGCCGAGCTGCATTCGTCGCAAAAGATCGCCCTGGTTGACCTGACCATCCCCACGCTGAGACGGCTGTCACTGCCGGAATATGATCGCTTTATCGAGATCACCCAGTGGCTTATTGCCAGCGACGGGCAGGTGGATTTGTTTGAACTGATGCTTCAGCGTGTGGTGCAGCGTCACCTCGATTCCCATTTCCGCCGCCAGGCATTTCCACCGATTAAGTACCGTCGGATCGACGCCTTGCAGCATCAGGCGAATGTCCTGCTGACGACGATGGCTGCTGTTGGGGGGGAGGACCAGATGGCGGCTGGCTACGCTGCCGCCATGAGTGATTCGGGTTGGCAAATTCAGATGGCGTCGCCAGCCGAGTGTGGGCTTGAAAATGTTGAGGCCGCCTTGGAGGAGTTCAACCAGGCGACGCCCTTGGTCAAGCAGCAGCTACTACGCATGCTTGGACGCGCGGTGATGCATGACGGGATCGTAGCAAGCCGGGAAGCTGAGCTGCTGCGTGCCACGGCCGACGCGATCGGGTGCTCGGTGCCACCCTTTGTAAAGACTTGTTAGATGGCGCGTCCTTGCTGCGACCCGCGTGTAAACAGCTGTTCTATCTTTTTGACCGGCAACCCGGTGTAGTCGGCTTTCTTGACCTGCGTGAGCTTGTTCTGCACGTGGATCGGTAAACGCTCGATCAGGTGGTTGGAAAGGTTGGCCGGGGTAGCGAGGTTCCAGATGTCAAAATCTTCGTGGTCGATAATGTCGCAGATCGCCGCTGCCATTTCGTCGAGCAGGCGTCTCCTCTTTTCCAACAATCGGCCGTGTGGTTCACCATGTCTCATCGGCGCACCATACTGGAGGTCGCCGCTGGGGAAGCGTCCGTCATCGTCGCTGCTCTCGGCCGGGTCAGGCGCGAGATGATGCAGGTGCGTATCAATGCTCTCGATGCGTTGGCCCCCCATTGGCATCTCTTCGGAAATGACCCGGTAGGCGCAGAGTTTCTCGGCATTGGCGATGATGATGAGTTTTTTTTTCACGGTGAATCAAATGGTGGCAGGGGATCGGCCCCACCGCCTCTGCCCAGGGGGGAGGCATTGTGATGAGGCAGCAGGACCGAAGGTTTGGTTACTTGACCGGAATCATTTTCTGAGGCTTGGTTTCGACCTTGGGTAGGTGTACGCGGAGCACGCCATCCTTGAACTCGGCCTCGACATGCCCTTTATCAATGTTTTCGGGCAGACGGAACGACCTCTGGTAGCTTCCGTAGCTACGTTCGATCCGGTGGAATTTTCTTTTTTCGTCCTTCTCTTCAGACTCGGTTTTACGTTCGCCTGAGATGCAGAGGGTGCCGTCCTCGATGCCTACCTTGACTTCATTCTTCTCGACTTCGGGCAGATCGGCAACGATCAGGTATTCTTTGTTATCTTCGGAGATGTCGACTGCGGGAGTCCACTCCGAGGGTTCCAGTCCGGTGAGCGGAAGATCCTCTCTGCCGGAAAAGAAGGAGGAGAGGCGATTGCCCACCTGGTTGAGTTCCTTGATGGGATCCCATTTGGCTAATTGACGGTTCATGGCTAGTTGGTGTTCGGGGTTATTGGGGGGTTCTACGAGGCATAGGCTGCGTGACGGCCGTTATTCACTGACCCGCTTTCCTATTCGCTTGGAATATGAACCATGAGCAAATCCTGTTCACCGCAGTTATTGGTATCCTCGCTGCAAATTTTGCAGAGCCAAATAATGACGCGGTGAATGTCGTGTTTCAGCGCTTGGGAGACTCGTGTTTCGTCATTTTAAGCATGACGGGAAACTAGGTGATATGGAGGCGACGGCGGGCGTTCTGGCGGTACTCC
>JARFRT010000518.1 GCA_029287105.1 Akkermansiaceae bacterium
CCACCACCGGCACCGTCGTCGATTCGCCGAAACCGAAGATCTACCATGTCTCCCTGCCTAACGGCAAGGTCCTCATTGGCCACATCCCCAAGGCCCTGATCCACCTGCATAAGAGCATCGAGCCCGGCACCAAGGTCAACCTCGAACTCACCCCCTTCGATTTTGAAAAGGGGCGGATCGTGAGTATTGTGGAGAGCTAGATCGCGTTGCCTTCGCTCAGGCGCTGGTTCATGTCGAGCGCGGGGCTGCCCTCACTGCTCTCACCCACGATCACCGCGGGCACACCGGCTACCGTCTTGTGAGCCGGCACGTCATCGAGGACCACACTGCCGGCACCAATCTTGGCACACTCGCCAATTTCGACACGACCCAGGATTTTCGACCCCGCCCCAATCAGCACACCCGACCGCACGACCGGGTGCCGGTCGCCCGTCACTTTGCCTGTTCCGCCCAGTGTCACCTCATGGAGAATCGAGACATTGTCTTCGATGATCGAGGTCTCACCCACCACCACACTTGTCGCGTGGTCCAGCAGAATACCACAGCCAATCCGGGCAGCCGGATGGATGTCGACGGCGAAAATCTCGCTCACAATGCTCTGCAAATACAACGCCAGCGGCTTGCGACCGGCATTCCAGAGGCAATGCGCCACCCGATAGGCAGAGATCGCCAGAAACCCCTTGTAAAACAATAACGGTTCCAGCGCCGACTGACAGGCCGGGTCGCGGTCAACAATCGCCGCCATATCCCGGGCAACACTCAGCATCACGGCATCATGCTCCATCAACAGCCCGCACAACAATGGCTCGAGCTCGCCGCGCTGCATGTCTTCACGCGATAACCGCCGCGCCAAGCGTGCCGCCAGACTCTCCGCCAAGCTGTCGCGACTGATCACCACGTCCTCCAGCATGTGTCTCAAATGTGATTCATCAGCTGCCATGGTAATGGCGGCCTCCCGTATATCCGCCCAGATCTGATCGGGATCGACGTCGGTGGGCGCCTCGCCATGACAAATGTTTTCAGCCTTGGCACTCGCGTTGATTTGTTTTTTGTGTTCCATTGTCTTTCGTGAGGATTTCCCAGAAACTTGAATATGCATGTAGAGCCATGGTGCAGCTCTCGAGGCACCATGACGGACAGACTCTTACACGACTCGACGATCTAGCGCAACGCGAAGCCGTGTCTTCCAGCTTTTTAGTTCAAATCCTCAATGACCTCAAGCGCAGTGGCCTGATCATCAGCAAACGCGGAAAATCCGGCGGATACCTGCTCGCGCGCGACCCCAGGGAGATCACCCTCCTCCACATCACCCGCGCGGTAGAACCCGGCATGTTGCCATCCAATATCTCCAACGAGGGCGAATCAGGATACGCCATCGCGCAGGCATGGGAGCATGTCAGCCAAACATTGGAAAAGGAACTGGAGGCCGTCACCATGGACACCCTCTGCATCCAGTCGCCGATGTTTTACATCTAGTTTGCTAGTTTTGCGTTTTCAGACTTCAGACTTCAGTAGCGTATGCGGATTTTGTTGCCCCATCTCCTTGTAAGCTCGCTTTGGCAGGCTGTTTTATTACTCCTGCTAACACCATGCAACCTCTCAGCCCAGGAGTTGCTCAAGGCACCCAATGCCGACGCAGAGCCGATCAATCAACGCCGCGCCTACGGCAATGCCTGCGGCCCCGCATCCCTGCTCAACGCCTTCCAATACGGCAGCGAAAAATGGCAACAAGCATTCAATGCCGTGCCGGGAAACAGCAGTCGCACACGTATCCGCTACGTCGTGGGAACCTGGGGAAACCAACCGTCCCAACACCTCAAGGGCGTCAAACGCTGGAACCCCAAGCAGGGAATCAACCTGCTCGACCTCGCCGACATGGCGAACGAAATGCGCGCGCCCTATTTCCTGCCCAAAATCAAGCATGAGGTGCTCATCGCCCCAGCGCGCGAATCCAGGACGGCACTGCTCAAGCGCAGCCACTCCCGCATTTCCAAATCACTGCGCCGTGGACTGCCACCCATCATCAGCATCCGCCGCTACGCCTACCGCTTCAACCAAAGTGTCGGCCAGAAATCCTGGTGGCCGATCCGCGCCCACTTCGTCGTGGTCACCGAAATCCCCAGAAAGCTCCCACGCCACGCCACCTCATTCAAAATCCGCTACATCGACCCCTACGGCGGCTTCGTCCGCGACGGCACCATCCACACCGACACCGGTGCCTATAAAAACAGCCCGTTCCTAGGCACCTCCATGCCCAACACCGCGGTCGGCAGATCACTCGTCAAAGCCAACGAACCGACCCTGCTCGCCTTCACCGCCATCATCGGCAGTTGGTAAGCCCGCTTCACCGTCATCCCCGAAGCACGGCTCATCACGCATGTGATCCACTCACATATACGTCGCCCAGGCAATTGTGACCCGGGCAATCTTCAATGGTGCGCGCGAGAGGAATCGAACCTCCACGTCCTTGCGGACACATGAACCTGAATCATGCGCGTCTACCAATTCCGCCACGCGCGCACTGAAGACGGGCGGAATGAAGCAGCTTGCCCTGATAATTGCAACTACGATTTTCAAAGATTTTCGCCAGCCGCGACAGGTGCCCACCTCAGCCCGGACGGCCAGCGCCAGCGGCCCCCTCACTTGTTTTTTTCCTTCCCACGCCCGATTATTTCGCTAAAAAGCGATCCAACCAGCAATGCCATCACCCACTACTGATATCCACGGCGAAATAAACGGACAAGAAGTCCGGCGGTTCACCCTCGTTAACGCCCGTGGCATGCAGGCGCAGATCAGCGAACTAGGCGCCCACCTCATCAGCGTCACATTCCCGGATGACCAGGGCAATCCGACCGAACTCACCCTGGGCCACGACTCTTTCGAAGGCTGGCTCAACAATGCCCCCTACCTCGGGGCCACCTGCGGCCGCTACGGCAATCGCATCGCCCATGGACAGTTTTCTCTCGGCGACACCCAATACACCCTGGTCACCAACAATGAGCCAGGCGGCATCCCCTGCCACCTGCACGGCGGCCCGACCGGATTCCACACTAAGGTCTGGCACGGCGAAGCCCTCAGCGAGGAAAACCGCCAGGGCGTGCAACTCAGCCACAGCTCCCCCGACGGCGACGAAGGCTACCCCGGCAACCTTCAGGTCACCGTCACCTACTGGCTCAACGACGACAACGAACTCAGCTGGCACGCCACCGCCACCACCGACAAAGCCACCCCGGTCAACCTCGTCAACCACACCTACTGGAACCTCAGCGGCAACCCATCCCAGAAAATCACCGACCACCAGCTGCAGATCCACGCCGACTACTTCCTGCCGACCAACTCCGGCATGATCCCGACCGGCGAAATACGATCCGTCACCGACACCCCGATGGATTTCACCCGCCCCCATCGTATCGGAAACAACATTGAGGCCGACTACGAACCGCTTCAACTCGGCGCCGGCTACGACCACTGCTGGGTGCTGCGCGACCATTACGATGATAACACCGCCGTCCACACCGCGGCCATCGTCCACCACCCCGGCAGCGGCCGCACGCTCGAAATCCTGACCAACCAGCCTGGTGTCCAGTTCTACACCGGCAATTTCCTCGACGGCACCACCCGCGGCCGCAACGGCCAAACGTTTCCCCGACGCTCCGGCCTCTGCCTCGAAACCCAAGGCTTCCCCGACGCCCCCAACCACCCCAATTTCCCCTCCACCATCCTCCACCCGGGAGAAACCTACCAGCACGACCTCATCATGAGACTGAGCTAAGCAGGATTTATAAACAGGATTTTTCCTTCCCTACCCCACAAGCACTTCCTAGTATCCCCCCGCCATAACTCAAATACGTCTCCCATTCTTCTCCCGTTCTATTACGATACTCAAACCATAACTAACCACACTCATCTCTATGAATACTGCACTGGAAGTCACCCTGTTTATTATCGCCGTCGTCGGAGTCATCGGACTCGGAATCTGGAAATCCAAGGATGGTGATGACCCCGAACACAAAAAAGGTGCCGCCAACTACTTCCTCGCAGGCCGCGGCCTGACCTGGTGGCTCGTCGGATTCTCACTCATCGCCGCCAATATCTCCACTGAACAATTTGTCGGCATGTCCGGCTCCGCCGCCAACTGGCTGGGAATGTCCATCGCATCCTACGAATGGATGGCCGCCGTCACCCTGGTCGTTGTCGCCTTCTGGTTCCTGCCCAAATTCCTCAAGGCCGGCCTCTACACCATCCCCGAATTCCTTCAATACCGCTTCGATGGCGTTGCCCGCCTCGCCATGGCCATCCCCGCCATTGTTACACTCGTATTCGTAACCACTTCCTCCGTCATCTTCTCCGGCGCCAAATTCGTCTCCGAGTATTACAACGA
>JARFRT010000061.1 GCA_029287105.1 Akkermansiaceae bacterium
CGTCCACCCCGAGCTCGTTGAGCATGTCCAGTTGGTCGTTGCAGGATGCAAGCTGCTCGGGTAGCCGCCCGTGCCGTTGCTGGTGGGAGAACCACTGCCAGTAGTTCGGAGCGTAGACGATCCGGCCGGGGTCCTCCCGGCGCAAGATGGATTCGGTGGCATGGCGCGAGTGCATGGTTGCGACGTGTTAGGGATGGGTGCGGGAGCGCTGGAGTTGGGTGTGCCGACGTGTCCGTGGATCAGGTCGAGAGTCCTTGCCTCGCTACTTCCGGCGCCATTAGCCTATCTCGGTTGGGGAGGATGAGGCAATTGAAAACCACAGCATGAAATACGAGCGCGTGAGATTGGTCATGGGAAAAAAGGGTTCCATTCAAAATAAGAAAGGGTTAAAAGTGCGCCGTCATGACGATTAAGCCCCTGATAACACGCAGTCACGTCCTGCGCCTTTGCACCATGGCGGCAACAGGCCTCGCCATCTCGCTTCAATTGGCCACAGCGAAGACTGATTCCTCCCGGCCCAATATCATTCTCATCATCGGTGATGATATCTCATTCAACGATTTTGGCTGTTATGGCCATCCGAACATCCGCACGCCTCACATCGATAGTCTCGCGGCCGACGGGTTGCGCTTTACCAATGCCTACCTGACCACAAGCCAGTGCAGCCCGACCCGCTGCAGCCTGATCACCGGTCGCTACCCACACAATACCGGCGCCCCGGAACTGCACACCGGCCTGCCCGAGGGACAAGTCATGTTTCCTGCCCTGCTGAAACAGTCGGGGTACTACACGGTGGCCGCCGGGAAATGGCATATGGGGAAGTATGCCAGAAGTGCCTTCGACAAGGTGGTGGGCGGTGGGGCCGGGGGTGAGGAACTTTGGGTGCAATCACTGCAGCAACGCCCGAAGGATCAGCCTTTTTTTATGTGGCTCGCGTCCTATGACGCCCACCGCCCATGGCAAGCGGATAAGAAGGGCAAACCGCACACCCCGGAGGACGCGGTCATTCCGCCGTTTATGGTCGATACCCCCGGCACCCGCATCGACCTGGCAAGCTATTACGACGAAATCCAACGGCTGGACCGATGCACCGGCGAGATCGTCAGTGAACTGAAAAACCAGGGCGTCTACGAAAACACCATCATCCTCTTTATGGCCGATAATGGCCGGCCGTTTCCGCGTTGCAAAACACGCCTCTACGATAGCGGCGTTAAAACTCCCCTCGTCATCCACTGGCCAGGGCAGGGAGGCCTGAAGCAACAAGGCAAGGTCAGCGAGTCATTGGTCAGCTCGATCGATCTTGCCCCGACCATTCTTGAGCTCGCCGGCATCAAGGCACCACCGAGCTTCCAAGGCGTCAGCATGTCACCCCTGCTGGCCGACCCGCAAACAACCATCCGCAAGTACGTCTTTGCCGAGCACAACTGGCACGCCCAGATCGCGCATGAGCGGATGATCCGCCGCGGGGATTATGTCTACATCCGCAACGCCCACCCCCAACTCCCGCAAATCATCGCTCTGAACTCGGCGCATCCGAACCTCGATCAACTCAGGGAGATGGCAAAAAATGGGAAACTCACCCAGCCCCAGATGGATCCCTTCCTGCACCCCAGACCTGCCGAGGAGCTATTCCACGTCGGTGATGACCCGCACCAGATCAACAACCTCGCCGGCAATCCGGAACGACGCCCAATCATGCAGGAAATGCGCAAACTCATGGACCAGTGGCAACTCGAAACAGGCGACAACGTGCCGTCACTTGATCAGGCAACACCGGACCGATATGACCGCCGTACCGGTAAACGAATCTCGGGAAAAGGGGGCAGGCCCAACCCCGGTGTCACCCCAGGCGAGACCCGCGGCGCCGCAAAAATCAACCACCCCGGCCCACGATAATCGAAAAACACCATCCGGATGTCTCACCTCATGACCAGGCGATACGACCAGCGGGGGAAAGATATCTGGGAAAGCACAAGTATTACTCCCTGAATAAGCATGACAAAACGAACATTCTATAAGTCCACCGCCGTTGCGGCAATGATCACACTCGGCGGCCTCGCAAGCCCTGTTTGCGCCGACCCAAAACCATCCCCGGAAAGCGTCAAGGCACTCACCCAGAAGGTCGCCGACTGGCAGATCAAAACCTTTGACCAACACGACAAGCACCGCGCGCTTTCCAGTAAACACAAGGCACGGGCGGAAAAATCCGGCAGGCTCCCCGCCAAGTACCATGACCTCGAATGGCATATGGGAGCGCTCTATGCCGGTATGGACCAGTGGCGCAGCATCGCCGACGAGCCGGGAAAATATAAAGCATTCCTCAAAGGCATCGGCGACCGCAACGACTGGAAACTGCACAAGCGCCCGTACCATGCGGACGACCACACCGTCGGCCAGTTCTACCTGTCGCTCTATCAGGATATCGAAAACCCCGCCATGCTCACCCCGACCCAGCAGCACTTCGACTGGATCCTCGCCAACCGCAAAACCGGCTCGCTGGTGTGGTGTGGCTATAAAAAACCCTACACCACCGACTGCCATACCCGCTGGGGCTGGTGTGACGCTCTCTTCATGGCACCGCCCGTATGGGCCAGGCTCGCCAAAATCACGGGCGACCAGAAATACCTGACATTCATGGATGAGGAATACCACGCCACCTACGACCTGCTCTGGGACAAGGAGGACAACTTCTTCTGGCGCGACTCGTCGTTTTTCCCCAAACGTGAAACCAATGGAAAAAAACTCTACTGGGCGCGTGGCAACGGCTGGGTATTTGGTGGCCTTGCCCTGATGATCCCGGACCTTCCCAAAGATTGGAAAGGCCGCCCGTTCTACATCAACCTCTTTCAACAAATGGCCGAAAGCCTGAAGAAGTGCCAGCGCGCCGACGGCACCTGGAGTATGGGCCTGCTCGGTGGCACCGAGGGATATCCACTCAAGGAAACCAGCGGCACGTCATTTTTCACCTTCGGCCTCGCCTGGGGGATTAACAACGGCCTGCTCGACCGCAAGGTCTACGAACCCATCGTGCTCAAAGGTTGGAAAGCCCTCAGCGGCTGTGTCACCAAGGATGGATTGTTGGGATACGTGCAACCCGTCGGCGCCGCGCCAGGCGATTCCTACCCGGACAAAACCGAGGTCTACGGCATCGGCGCCTTCCTCGCCGCCGGCACCGAGGTCTACAAACTCGTGGGTGGCAAAGCTCAAAAAAAAACTCATCGACCGGAGTAAATAAGAGCTTCATCTGGAAGTCCGAAGTCCCCGCCGACTGCCCGTTCGAGCCATCGAAAACGCTAACAGGTGTCCGCTTCACCGGACGTCACAGCGATTACATCGTCGGTGACACCTTCTATCCCTCCTGGGCCAGTGACGGCAATTTGTATTCCCCCTGGACCGATGGCGTCACCAACGGGGTGAGATGCGGATCCGGTGGCGGACTTTCGACCGGTTTCCGCACCGCCCACGCCGTGATGAAAGGTGATGACCCGCTCAAGTTGATCATCAAAAACACATCACCCCCGAAACGTGCTCTCGCCGCTCCCTACAGGGGGAGATACCCGTGTGGCTCACTGGTGCATAACGGAATCTGGTATTACGGCACCTACTGCCTCGGCCCCAGCGCGACCTATACGCATAGTGGTTTCAAATGGAACTGGCCGAACCTGGGTCCGATGCCCGGGTTCCAGATATCCAAGGACCTGGGCAAAACCTGGTCGGACTCGCCGCTTTCCGTCGCGAAACCCCTTTTCCCGGAGCCTGCCGAATTCATGGGTCCCGTCAAGATGGGGGCGCCGCACTTTATCGACTTCGGTAAAAACATGCAGCACTCGCCCGATGGCAAAGCGTATCTGCTCGGCATGGGTGCTGTTAAAAATGATCCCCATCCCCGTCCGTGCATCACCGCCGGCGAGCATGGAACGGTTTATAAAATCAACAAGGAGTGCAAAGACCGCGTGCATCTCGGGATGCGGTCGGGCGAAAAAAAAAGCGAATACAAGGAGTTGTATGAAAAGGCATTCAAACAGGTTGATGGAAAACCATTTGCCCATGGCAACCTGAGCTGGATCACCGCCGACCAGGTCTATCTTTCCAGAGTCAAGCCGTCGCCGGAAACCATCAATGATTTGAAATCCTACGAGTTTTTTGGCGGCCATGATCAGGCCGGCAAACCGGTCTGGACATCGGATTTTGCAAAAATCAAACCCCTCATCGAGTGGAACAACCACATGGGGTGCGTCACCGCCACCTACGTGCCCGCGCTGAAAAAATACCTGATGTGCATCACCGACGGCTGGCCGACCGTCGCCAGGATGAACTCCTACATTCTCGAGGCCGACCAAATCACCGGCCCGTGGCGCATGGTCACTTACATGAAGGACTTCGGCCAACAGGCGTATTTCCTCAATTTCCCGAGCAAATTCATCAGTGACGATGGCAAAAAACTCTGGCTGTGCTACTCGGCCAACTTCAGCAATGGCTGGAATGGCGTCGACCTCAAGTTCAACCCGCCCGGCGGCCGCTACGGCCTGAGCCTGCACGAAATCCAATTACTCGGGCCTGAGGGTAAATGATAAACCCCCGCCATGCCACCCCCCGCGAGTTCTTTTGATAAGAGGGTGTGATTACTGCGTATGTATGAGAGCATGGAAACGATGAATAGACCTTCGCGCCGCGTGACTTCCGAGCACGCACGCTGGAATAACACGCCATTGTGTTTGCCAGGGCCACTTGTCCTAGCGGTGTGGATTCTCTTTTCCGGGTTCGACGCCAGCTCGCATCTGATGGCTGAGAGTGGTAAACCAGACAAGGCTGATCAGGCAGAGTGGAACCTCCTGACCAACCTGATCCGCCAACGTATCAATTGGAACAACGAACGCCTGCACAACGAGGTCCTCCGCAAAGAAGCCCTCATCCTTGCGTCAGACGCCACACCCGTACCCATCGTCCTACGCCGCACCGAGGCACTACTCAAACACCTGCAAGGAATGGGCGTCCCGCTGAAAGAGGAACAAATTCGCCTTGCCGAGTTAAAACAACTCAAGCCCGCCGACCCGTTCGACCATTTCACCCAGATCGCCGCCCTGCGCCGCGCCATCGCATTCCAAAACCCACTGCTCGATTTTAAGAAAATCCTCTTTATCAAACACGATAAAATGGCGCACGGCGAACGTCACATGGTCGACCAATACCTCGGCTTCAACCAGAAAAAATCCGGCGGCGTCTATGTCCTGGAAAACCCGTTTTCGTTAACCCCCGGAGACGCCAAGGTCAAAAGCCTGCTCGCCGGGACCACGGTCAAAAATGGTCGGCTCAAAGGGAAATCCCTCGAGGATCAAGGGTCGTTCATTTCCCTCGAACTCGACTACAATTCCAAACACATCTACTTCGCCTTCACCGAGGCAAAACACGAAAAATACGAATTGCCTAAAAAGGAAAAAGATCCAATTAAGATATTAAAATCCCATCACAGTGCCAGAGGTCATTCAGGGGCATACTACGCATTCACCCCGGAACGCAATTTTCAGATCATGCGCATGAATGCCGACGGATCGGATCTAACCGCCCTGACCGACGCCAGCCACAACGATTTCGACCCCTGCGTCCTGCCTAACGGACGGATCGTTTTTGTCTCCGACCGCAGCGAAGGCAACCAGCGATGCGGTGCCCGATATTGTTCAACCTACACCCTGCACGCGATGATGCCCGACGGCTCGGACATCATCCCGTTCAGCTACCACGAGACCAACGAATGGCACCCAAGCGTCGATAACAATGGTATGATCATCTACTCACGCTGGGATTACGTCGATCGCGACTCCGACATCGCCCACCACATCTGGCACTGCTACCCGGACGGCCGCGACCCTCGCAGCTATCAGGGCAACTACCCGAAAGTCCGCGAAAGCCGACCGTGGATGGAACTGGCCAACCGCGCCATCCCAAACTCAAACAAATATATCTCAGTCGCCGCCCCCCACCACGGGCAAAATTACGGGTCGCTCGTCATGATCGATATCAGTAAAAAAGACGACGGGTCGATGTCACAACTCAAACGCATCACCCCGGAAGTTCACTTCCCTGAATCAGAAAGTGCCCCCGGGAAAATGCACGCCAAAGGAAGGCACCGACCTAACGGAGAAATCTACGGCCAGCCATGGCCGCTCAGCGAGGATTTCTACCTCTGCACCTCTGTCTCTTATATACATCTCCGAGACCACGAGACAATATTGCCAATCGCGTATGCCGT
>JARFRT010000099.1 GCA_029287105.1 Akkermansiaceae bacterium
CGTGGATTTGATCCAGCCTGACAAAACGTGGGTGGTCGATGTTGAGAACTACGAAAAATACAAACCCACGACTCAGCGAATCAAGGTTCCGTTTGAAAAAGGAAAACCCGGGGTGTGTGACATCAAGGTGGCGGAGGAGGATTTTGACACGCCCTCTCTGGTGATCCGGTCGGATATCGAAATCATCACCAAGACGAGTCGGCGCGAGGTGTTGGTATATGCGCAAAACCGTCTCACTAACAAGCCCGCGCCCGGGGTCTCGGTGATAGCCAGCGATGGCAAGGAAGTTTTTGGAACGGGAAAGACGGGCAAGGACGGGGTGTTTCGCAAGGAGTTCTTTGACAAGCTGAAGGCCAGTGCGAGCGTCCGCATTTTTGCCACGAGCAAGCACGGCATCGCTTCTAACAGCCTTGATCTGCAGAATCTTCAATTCAGTGCGGGCCTGAGTGCCCGGGGCTACATCTACACCGAGAAGCCGACCTATCGTCCGGGTGAGACCGTGCACATCCGGGGAATTATTCGGGATGTCAAGGATGGCAGCTACGTTGTGCCCAAGGGGAAAAAGTATGTTGTCCGCATCCTTGACCCGAAGGGTCGGATGTTGAAGGAATCCACGCACAAGTTGAGTGCGTTCGGGGCATTTGACGCGGCACTTACGGTTGACCCTTACGCACCACTCGGTGGATACGTGATCAGTGTGAGTGAAAAGGGGGCCAAGTCCCCGCCAGTCTTTAACGGGGCGTTCCAGATTCAGCGCTACAAGCTGGAGAAGGTCAGGCTGGCCTTCGAGTTCCCGAGCAAGGTTATTTTCAGAGGCGAGACAATCTCCGCAAAGATCAAGGCGAATTATTACTGGGGGAGTCCTGCGGCGGGTGAGACCATCGATTACACCTTGCCGGACGGCCGCACCTATTCGGGTCGGACCGATGACAAGGGGGTGATCGCCGTTGAGTTTGACCCATCCGGGTTTCTGCCCGGGCGGGCCCTTACTTTCGGGGCGCTTGCCAAGCAGTATAATGTGGCTGCCAGTGATCATGTGTTTCTGGCGGAGCTCGGGTTCAGCACCAGCGTGACGCCGGCCCAGGACGTGGCGCTTGCCGGTGAGCCCATCGATATCCAGTTAAAAACGGTGACCGCGGATGGCAAGCCGGTGGGCAAGGAGCTTACCCTCTATGTCTTGCGGAGAGAGCTGACCCGACCCAACAAAATCCTTGCGGCGGTTCCCTGGATCAAACGCCCTGTGCAAGCGGCGGCCGAAGTTACCGTCGAGGAGCACAAGGTGAGCACCGATGCTAAAACCGGGCTTGCCACCCAGAAACTCACGTTGAAGAAGGGGGGGCAATACATCATCCGCGTGTCGGGCGAGGATCGTTTCAAGCAGGTGGTCACGGCGCAAAACACGGTGATGGTTTCCGACGATAGCGATGCCGTGAAGCTCCGGTTTTTTGCCGCGAGTTCGACCGGTCAGGTGGGTGCTGATTTACCGATCAGTCTGCACTCGCGGCTTGATCAGACCTTGGCGCTGTTGACTGTCGAGGGCGAGCAAATCCTGTCCCACAAAGTGCTTACGCTGAAGCCGGGGTACAACGTGTTGGATTTCATCCCGGACCACAAGCACTTCCCGAATTGCCGTGTCGCTGTGGCTGCTATGGATGGCCGCACGATTCGTTCCGCGACCAAGGACCTGACGATTGAGCGCGAGCTTCGTGTCAAGGTCGTGCCACGCAAGACGGTTGATGCTCCCGGTGCCGATGGTGTTGTCGACCTTCTGGTCACAGATCAAAACGACAAGCCCGTGCAGGCCGCGCTGAGTCTGGCTCTGGTGAACGAAGCGCTCTACGCGCTCTACCCCGAGGCGACGCCGCCGATCCGTGAATTTTTCCAATCGGGTGCCCGCCGCAATGCCGAGTTCCGTCTCGGGTCGACCTGCGGGTTTGCCTACCATGGTCGCACCCGGCCGGTGGTGAAGTCGATCACGGAAGAAAAGGAGCGGCTTGCCCGCAAGAAAAAGGAAAGCGAGCAGCTTGACCGCTTACGCGAATCGAATGCCGGGAGGTATGCCAATGCCCCGGCTGTCGAAGCACAGTTGCGGAAGAGCCAATCGGGTGTCCTCGATGGGGTACACGGCGGCATGGCCCTCAAACTTGCCGCCCCCCGTGCCAGGGCTGAGGGCGGCCCCCAATCGAAAATGGACCGTTCTGATCCCTTTGGTGGGGGTGAGAGGGACTTCAAGGGAAAAGCCATGAGTGGGCGTGCGCAGGCCGCGGCTGCCAAGCCGCGCAAGGAAGTGATGAATGCCTCGCGCTGGCTGGCACCGATTGTCACGGATGCCGAGGGCAAGGCGACGGTGACCATCCCGTTGCCTGACAACACGACCGAGTGGCGTCTTACCGCCCGGGGGTGCACCCAAAAATCTCTCGTGGGCCAGGCCACGGCGAAGCTGGTGACCCGTAAGGATTTTTTCCTCGAGCTCAAGGTGCCGGTCCTGGTGCAGGAGGGTGACAGCATGCCATTTTTCGCCAAGATTCACAACCTCACCGACTTCGAAGGCAAGATCGAAGTGTCGCTTGATCTCGAGGGTGGTGAGGGGTTTAAAGACAGCCTTCAAGTTGAAATCAAAAAGCATTCGGTGACTGAGTGTCTGTTTAAGAGCCAGGTGATCCCGCTCGGGAAGTCGGTCACCCTGACGGCCAGATCCAAGGCGGGGGAGCACACGGATACGCTTGTGACGACGCTTCCCGTGCGCCCCTGGGGGATGGAGTTTTCCGTTTCGGCGGGCGGGATTGCCACCGGCA
>JARFRT010000118.1 GCA_029287105.1 Akkermansiaceae bacterium
ATATTGTCTCGTGGGCTCGGAGATGTGTATAAGAGACAGCTGCAAACCCATCACTTCCGGATACCGCCCTTGGGCTTTTTCCACGCGCCCACGATCATGCCGCCCCCGCCGACGATGATAAGAGCGGGAAACCAGAGCGTATAACCGGCGGCCTTGCTGTCGTGTTGCAAAATGGCAACCCCCGACCGGTCCGGGTTCACCCAGGCAGTGTGATACGACCCCTCGGGATACTCCTTGGCCAGGTCCTTGACCGACGATAGTTCCCTGCTCCATTTGGCCCCGCGGGGGGACATCCGATCAGAGGTCAGATCCTCGTTCTCAAACCGGTACCCGTAGAGGATGTTGAGGCGGAATTCCGCGGGTGACCCTTTGATCTGGCGCTCGTCAATGGCGGAACGCAGCACCACCGCCTCCACCTGGGGCCAGTCTCGGGTCGCCTTCGCATGAAGATAACTGCGGACCATCAGCCACTCGAAAACACCCCCGGCCAGCATCAGCATCAGGCCTATCATGCAGAGGAAAATCCTCCCGGCATTACTGTTGGCGTCTTCCATCCTGTCCTTTGGTTTTCAGAGTTTGGAGCTTAAATCTAATGCCTACTAGGCGTGGGTCAACAGCACGGAATCGATCACCTGTCCCTTTTGCACCATATCGGAAATAACCACCAGCGGTGTGCCCTCGGCCACCGCACCTTCGTCCCTAAGCACCTTGATCGCCCTCAGCAACATCGCGTCCTGGCCACCGTCAAAGTCAATTTTGCGCGCCAGCACCCCCCGCGCCAGATTGATCTTCCGGCATGTGCCCGAGTCCGGCGCAAAGGCATGGATACAGGAATGGGGCCTGAGCAAGGCCGTCTGCACCGGCATGTTGCCACGGCGTGTAAACACCACCACCCGGGCATCGGCAATCGAATCGGCAAGTTGCACCGCAGCGCGAACCGTTTTCTGACGCTCGGTGCGTAGCAGCGCCTCCCGACCGTACCCCATTCCCCCGCTTCGCTCAATCCTGCGGGCAATCCGGTTAAGGATCTCAACACATTCAATGGGGTACTTTCCCACACTTGTCTCACCACTCAGCATCACTGCGTCAGCCTCCTCAAAAACAGCATTGGAAACATCGGTCACCTCCGCACGCGTCGGCAGCGGATTGGTCAACATCGACTCCAGCATATGGGTGGCGACAATCACCCGCGTCCCCATCACCATGCAGCGTTTGACAATTTTGCGCTGGATGATCGGGAGTTCTTCAATATTCACCTCAATACCAAGATCACCGCGCGCCACCATCACAATGTTCGCCTCCGCAATGATCGCGTCAATATTCCGCACCGCCTCCTGGTCCTCGATCTTGGCAATGATCTGGGCATCCCCGCCACGCTCCAACATCGTGCTCCTCAACTCACGCACGTGATCCGCGTCCCTTACAAACGAGCCTGCAATAAAATCTACCCCACAGTCGCAGGCCACCGCCAGGTCCTGGTGGTCTTTTCGCGTCAGCGCAGGAAGATTCAAGCGCACCCCGGGAAGGTTGATATGACGCCGACTCCCCATCGTGCCCTCAGTCTTCACCTCGCAGATAATCCGACCCGACCCCGTCTCCTTGATCCGCATGAGCAGGTTTCCGTTGTCCACAATCAAGCGGTCGCCCACGGAAACATCCGCCATCAACCCGTCATAGTTCACCGTCGTGGACAGCGTGATCGACGGCTCCGTGCCATTTTTCCGAAACTCGACCAAATCCCCCTTGTTCAACACCAACTCACCATCCACGTCCCCCGTCCTGATCGACGGCCCCTGCAGGTCAAACAAGATCCCCGTGTGCTTCCCCACCTTCTCCGAAACCGCCCTGATCCGCGGGCAAATCTCCCGCACCCACGCGTGGGTGGCATGACTCAGGTTCAGCCGGAATACATCCGCCCCCGCCAAAATAAGCGACTCCAGCATCTCATCCGAATCCGTCGCCGGACCCAGCGTGCAAATAATACGCGTCTTCCTGTTCTTGTTGAGGTGCATGTCACATACACTAGCCAACTGACGCCTCATGACAATTTTCAAATCCCGCAACGACACCCCAATTCTGTCATCCCACCCCCAATCCCCATTATTTTCAAAATCTGGCTCTTCACCTCTTGACGAAACCCGCGCGATATGTTCCAACTACGCCCGTCGCCCGCCGACCCATCAATAAGGACCGATGGCTGAGTGGTCGAAAGCGCTCCCCTGCTAAGGGAGTATACCCCAAAAGGGTATCCAGGGTTCGAATCCCTGTCGGTCCGCCAT
>JARFRT010000194.1 GCA_029287105.1 Akkermansiaceae bacterium
CTTCGAGGTGGTGTTGCGGGTAAGGACTTCCGCTACTACCCCCTATGGAAAGGTCTCCAGGCCCGCGCCGGCAAGGTGCTGCTCAAGGTCCACAAGCCGGAACAAGCACCAATCGACGGCTTTGATTCTCTGGATCTGGATGACTAGGCGCTGAAACACGGACTTCGTATTCGTGTCCGAGCTTGCCTCAACGGCCCCCTTTCATTTCCCTAACCATGATTCATTCCCTGAAGACCATCCCATTTCTGACGCCAGCCCTCATCTTGGGCTTTTTGACCCTTCCTCTTGCTGCGGAGGAACGGACTCTTACGCCGGAGCAACTGGAAGCGCTCGCCAAAGGGGGTGACCTCGTCGAGGTTGAATCCAAACGCCCCAGCAACCTGCCCGACCTGACCAAGGGCGATCCGGCTCCCGAGGGTAAAAAGGGGCCGGTGATCTGGACCTTCGGGCCGACCGGGGTCGCCGGGATCATGATCGGTAAGTTCAAAGGCGACCAGATCCTGGTGCAGGCGACCCTGAAAGGATCACCGGCCGAGGGCAAATTCCAAAAAGGTGATGTCATCACCGGTATGAATGGCAAGAAATTCGTTGCCGGCGGCCACCTCGGCTACCTCATCGGCAAGGCGATCATCGAGGCCGAACGCCAACAAAATGCGGGGAAAATAAGTTTCCAAGTCTGGCGTGATAAGAACTACATCAAGCGTTACGGCAAAAAGGACGTCGCCGGCGTTGATATTGACGACCTCTTCGACAAGGCGCGGGATGACAACACCCTCTATGAGTGGAAGACGGAAGAAGCCCGCGAAAAGGAGGCCCAGGGGTTCGACGAATTCCCGATCATTCCCAGCACCTTTGAGGTGGCTCTGACCCTGCGCACCTTCCCCGACTACAGTGACACCGCACCCTACAATTGCCCGAAAACCAATCAGATCCTCGAGGACGCCTGGAGGGTGCTGGAGAAAAAATTCGTCGTCGACCCGAAAAAACCGCGCAGCGGCAGAGGCGGGATGATCGAGGCGATCGCGCTGGTCGCCTCTGGCAAACCCGAACACCGGAAGCTGGTGCACGACTGGGTGCGTAGCAAGAATGCCAAGCAGTGGCACCCCCCCACCACTCACGCCGGGGCAATGTTTGAGCCGGGCTACAGGGGATACAAGGGCTACCAGAGTTGGCACCACGGGTTCACCGGGCTTAACTGCGCCCTTTACTACGACGCCACCGGCGACGACTTCGTCCTGCCTGCCCTGCGGAAATACGCCATCGACACGGCCTTGGGCCAGAGCGGCGGCGGCAGTTGGGGCCACACCTTTGCCTACCCGTCATTCAACGGCGGTGAGTTTCACCGCATGAACCCGGGATACGGTGCCCTCAACGCCGCCGGCAACCGCTGTTTCTTCTTCATCACTCTGGCCAAAAAACTCGGCGTCGACCATCCCGAGGTCGATCAGGCCATTGAACGAGCTCACCGCTTTTTCGGCTCCTACGTCGATCAGGGGTGCATCCCCTATGGCGACCACCCGGCCTACGGCTCCGACGACAGTAACGGCAAGAATACCGGCATCGCCTTCTCGATGAAGCTACTCGGTGACAAATATGGGGCCAAGTACTTTGCCATGATGTCAAGCCACTGCGCCTTTACCCGTCGTGGCGGGCACGGCCATGACTATCACGGTAACTGGTCGTCCTGGGCGGCTACCCTCTGTGGGCCGGACGTGCGCATCTACAACGAACGCAACCTGCGCTGGCGCCGTACCCTCTGCCGGATGTTTGACGGCAGCTTTGTCTATCACTCACCGACCAGCAGCCAATACGGTGCCCTACGCGACCCGACCGCCACCGAGATCCTGCACCAGGCCGTCCCCCTGAAGCAGACGCTCATCACCGGCAAGGATCTGGACGAGGAGCTCTTCCTCACCGAGGAGGAAATGACGCAATTGTTCGCCAGCGCCCGCCCGCAGCTCAACGACCCGATGCTGATCAAGCGCGCCGGCACGCCTTGGAACGAGCGCAGCACCGATGAACTTTTTCGACTGGCCAATATCTTCTATCCCAAGGCCCGCGGTGGGGTCGCAAAGGAACTCGGCAAGCGCTATCAGGCCGGAGAGAAGGAGATCGCGCCACGTCTCGTAAAGCTTCTCGCGAGCAAGGACGCCCGCGCCCGCGACGGTGCCTGCCGCGGACTGCTGGCCTGCGGAACCGACGCCGTGCTGGCGAACCTTTCGAAAGTCACCAAGCTGCTTGACGACCCCAAGGACTTCGTGCGCGTCACCGCTGTGAATGTGATTTCGAAGAGCAGCGACGACAAGGAGACCCAACTGGCGATTTTGAAGGCGACGGTGGCCGAGCCCCAATTGGCATCACCTAACAGCGTCCGCAATGCTTCCCAAACAGCCCTGTTCGCCAAGGCGACCCAACTGGGGGAAAAGCCGTTCGAAGCCGGATTTGACGAGGAGCTTGTCCGGCAGGCGATCGAGGATGTACTCGTGCTCGACCCGGTCGGAGGCCGGGGTTTCGTGACATCCCGGATCGGGGTCTGGGACAAGGACACCATCGTGAAGATCGCAGGCCCTCTGACCTTCGCTGCCGAGGAGGAGCAGATCGTCGAGCAGATGTTTGCGAACCGCTGTCAGCCGGCGCAGGGGATGCTCGGCCAGTTTGGTTACCGCGAGGCCGTGCTGGCCACCGCCCACCGGCTGCGCAAGAAAGCCGCGATCCCGCGCCGCATCCGTCCACACGTCGGTTTCAAACGCAACCTGATCGTCCCCGAGGCAGTGGAAAAACAACCCGGTGCTTTCCACGAGTTGATCGAGCCGCTCGGCGTCGTCCTCACCGACGACCCATTGATGAAGGTGACGCTGCTTGTCAAAGGCAAGAAGGTAGCCGTCGACCTGGACAAGTTCTACAATCTCATCGTCGCGGCCGAAAAAACGGCGACGCTGCCGAGTATCGCCACCGATGTGGAGAAGATGTTCCAGGCGAAACTCGATGCCCTCGACGGCACCGACGCGAAGCTCAAGCTCTGCCGTGACACCTTGAAGGACCCGTCCCGCAAAATCTATTTCCGCCAGATGGCGGCGATGAGTTTCCTCAATAAAACCCTTGGCCAGGACGCACTGCAGGATCTGCTTCCTTACCTCGGGCATGACTACTGGCGTCTGCGCGAGCACAGCCAGAAACTCGCCGTCGCCCTGGTCCCGGCTGGTGGGGCGGGGAAACTGGCCACGCTTTTCGCCAAAACCAAGGATGCACGGGTCGCAGCCGGCATCCTCGAGGTGCTCGCCACCGCGAACTCCGCCGCAGGCCTCAAGCTCGCCAAAGAGGCGATGAACCACGAACAACCGCTCATCCGCCAGGCGGCCATCAAAGCGGCTTTCGCTATCGGCGGCGACAAGGTCCTGCCGGATGTCCTCGCCCACCTGAAACAGGCGAGCACCGAAGAGGACTTGATCGGGTGCGAACAGGCCATCCTGTCCCGCCGTGATGATGCCAGTCACGCCGGCACTCTGAGTATGGCAAGCAAGGCAATCATCGCCATGCTGCCCGACAGCAGTCAAACCGTGCGCCCGGCACTCTTTTACATCCTCGCCCAACTCGGCGACGCCGACAGTATGGCCGCCCTCAAAAAAGCGGGGGAAACCGACGACATGGACCAGTTAGGAAAACTCGTCTTTGCCCTGTCCTACTCGCCCAGCCGAGAGGCCGACCGTCTCCTCCTCGAGATCGCGATCGGCGGTCCGACCCGCGCCAGGCTCGTCGGTGCCCAGTCGGTGCGCCGTATGGTGGTCGGCCCCGAAGGCTATGGTGATGTCACCAGCGCCGAAGCGCTCGATTTCGCCGATGCCATGGTCCGACTCAACCTCGACAAGCGCCTCATCTCCTACCTCGGCCACATCCACGAGCCCCGCGCTCTGAAGACCCTGATGTACTGCTTGAGAAAAGGCATCTCCACCGCTGCGGAAAGCCTGATCAGCTCGGCCGAAGGCATGGGAAACCTCTCGGCCGCAGACGGGAAAATCGCCGCGAAATCGCTCCAGGACGTGATCGAATATATCGAGGTCACCCGCCTGCGTGGCGGCGTCTCCGCGCACATGAGAAAGGAGGACAATTATGCCGGGTGGAAAATCCTCCAGGCCCGCGCCGGCAAGGTGCTGCTCAAAGTCCACAAACCCGAAGCCGCGCCCATCGAGGGATTCGATCCGCTGGAACTGAGTGATTAGTCAGCTAGGCACCAAGTCCGCCCCCAATCCGGGTCAAACCATGCCCCCCGTTGGCTACGCAAGCATCATTCCGCCCTATGACGGCAAGAACAGTATCACGCGTCAATTGCCATGATACGGGGTGCACGCGGAAATGGACGGGTTGCCAAACCGTCCGGCTGTGTGCTCGTCGAACGGGGATCCAGGCAGCATGAAGCCTACCCTATTAAGGGGGAGGTTACGCAATGGAAAAGCCCATATTGGATTTGACATAAAAGTCGGGGGAGTTACCAT
>JARFRT010000374.1 GCA_029287105.1 Akkermansiaceae bacterium
CGACCTCTATTGCCAACTCCTACGCCAGTCCATCGACCGACTCCGCGACGGAAAAACCAACCAACGGGTCGACGTCACCCTGCGTGCCGATTTCCTCCGCTTCAGCGAGACCGACTCCCGCCCACCCAAGCCAGAAAACGATCCCACCGGCAAAGCTAGCCCCGGCAATATCCTGGGCGCCTACCTCCCCACCAGCTACATGCCGGAGGCGCGGCTCCGCATCTCAGCCTACAAAGAACTCGCCGAGCTTATCTCCAGCAAGGAACTCAAAGCCCTGCATACCCGCTGGGTCGATCGCTTCGGCCGCCTTCCCGCTCCCGCCAAACACCTACTCACCGCCACCGAACTCAAACTCGCCGCCGCCGCCGCCAGTATCACCACCGTGGAAATTCGGGAACAACGCCTCATGCTGACGCGCAATGGCGAGTATATTTTCCTCACCGGCAAACGCTTCCCCCGCCTCACCCAGGTCACACCCGTGGAAAAACTCGAGGAAACACTCGCGATGCTCAAATCCATCTAGTGTTTCGCCAGGGATAGTCAGGGATAAATAGGTGAATTCAACCGGGCACCCGGCTTTGACCGCCCCTCGAATACCAAGGCCGCAGGCCTTACAGGGGCCCGGAGAGGACCTTGGAATTGAAACACCGAAACCTCGGGAAATCCTGCCACGCATGGTCATATCGGGACAGGTTTTGGCAGCATCTGCCTAGACACATCATTGAGATACGTCTAGGTTAGCTACCTCATTTGAAACTTCATTTCAATCTAAGTGCCGCAGATGCCACGAGCTTCTCGCACATAGACACCACCGGCCAACTTACCATGACTACTCCAGAAAACATACCCAGCCCCGCATCCGATAACTCACCCAAGTACCCCGGCGAGCCCATCACCTGCAACGGCAACCAACTGGTCGCCACTCACGTCGAGGCCCGCATCACCGACGGCGGTATTTTCTACCCCATCACCCCGTCCACCGAGGGAGGCGAACTCTATCAGCAATCATGGGCCCAGGGAGAACTCAACGTTTTCGGCCAACAAAAAATCGCCGTCGAAACCGAAGGAGAACACGCCGCCCAGGGCGGAGCCACCGCCTTCGCCATCACCGGACGCCGCACCGTCAACTTCACCTCCGGCCAGGGCATTCTCTACGCGATGGAACAATACCACCACGCCCCCGGCAAACTCTCCACCATGGTCCTGGAAATCGGCGCCCGCGCCCTGACCAAACACGCCCTCAACGTGCACTGCGGTCACGATGACATCTACTCCGCACTCGACACCGGCTGGATTATGCTCACCGGTAAAGACGCCCAACAAGCCGCCGACCAGGCCATCATCCTGCGCAAGGTTTGTGAACTTTCACTTAACCCGGGCATGAACATCCAGGACGGCATGCTCACCACCCACGCCGAACGCGTCTTCCGCCGCCCCGAAGCCGCACTTCTGCGCGAATTCCTCGGCGCACCGGACGACCGGATCGATTGCCCAACGGATGCCCAGAAAGAACTATTCGGCCCACAACGCCGCCGCGTTCCTAAAATGATGGACATCTGCAGTCCCGTGCTTGTTGGCCCGGTGCAAAACCAGGAACACTACATGAACGGCGTGGTCGGCCGCCGCAATCACTTCAACGAACCCATCCTCGGCATGCTCGAAGATGCCTACAAGGAATTCGCCGAACTAACAGGTCGTGAATACGGCCTGCTTTCCGAATATCGCACCGAGGACGCCGACACCGTTTTCATCAGCATCGGCTGCGCCGCAGAAAACATCGAGGCCGCCTGCGACCACATCCGCGCTACACGCGGCGAGAAAGTGGGCTCAATCCACTTCAACGTCCTCCGCCCCTTCCCGGAAGCGGTCCTTATCGAAGCCATCCGGGGCAAGAAAACCCTGATCGTTCTCGAACGCACCGATGAAGGCCTGTCAGGAGACAACCCCCTGACCCGCGACATCCGGGCCGCGATGGGCAAATCCCGCGATGCGCGCCAGTGGGGTGGAAACATCCCGGCACTCTCCCCCGAGGAAACGCCCCACCTATTCCGCGGCGTCTACGGCCTCGGCTCACGCGATTTCCGCCCCGAACACATCATCGGCGCCTATGATTTCTCCCAGGGTAAAATCGCCCGCCAAGACGGGAAAAAAGCTTCCCATGGCACCACCTTCTTCACCCTCGGCGTCGATCACAAGTATGCCGTCATTTCCGAGGAAACACCGTCCCTTTTACCTGAAAAATCGATTGCCGTCCGCTTCCACTCCATCGGTGGCTGGGGGATGATCACCACCGGCAAAAACCTCGGCAACATCCTCGGCGAGTTCGGGGCATTGCTCTCCGAACGCAGCCCCGAGTACGACCCCGAAACAGGCAAACTCCTGCCCAAACTCCACATCGCAGCCAACCCCAAGTACGGCTCCGAGAAAAAAGGCTCGCCCACCAACTACTTCCTCGTCGTCGCCCCCGAGCGCGTCCGCGTCAATTGCGAACTGCACCACGTCGACGTCGTGCTGTGCTGCGACCCGAAAGCCTTCACCCATTCCAACCCGCTCGCCGGAATCAACCCAGGCGGCTGCCTCGTTTGGGAGTCGTCAATGGATCCAGACGCAGCCTGGGAGTCGATCCCCAAGGAGCACCGGCAAGCCATCCGCGACAACAATATCCGCATCTTCATCCTGCCCGGATTCGATATCGCCCGCAAAGCCACTCCTCGCGTCGATCTCCAGATGCGGATGCAGGGCAACTCGTTCCTCGGTGCCTTCTTTAAAGTCTCGCCATTCCTGTCCGACAACAACATCACAGAGGAAACGTTCCGCAAAACAGTGCGCAAGCAGTATGAGAAAAAATTCGGCCGCTTCGGTGCCAATGTCGTCGAAAGCAACATGACCGTCATGACCGAGGGCGCCGCCCGCGTCCAGGAAATCAAGTACGGTGAACTCGATGCCCCCGATACCTCGTCACTCCGCCTTCCGCCACTGGCCCCCGTCAACGCAGAGGAACCCGTCTTGCCCACCATCATGTGCAGCGGCATGGAATGCTACATCCCCAGGCCTGACGATCAGGGAGTCCGCTCCCCAATCCAGACTCAAAAGAAATTCGACGGCGAGTTCCGCGCAGGAAAAGGCTACCACCAACCCGCCAGCCCCCTTGCCAGTGTCGGGGTGATGGCCGCCGCCACCGCCGCCACCACCAGTAAATACGTGGCTCGCAGGATGACTCCACTTTTCATCCCCGAAAACTGCACCCAATGCATGGACTGTATCACCGCCTGCCCGGACACCGCACTCCCGAACACCGCCCAGGAAATCAGCACCGTCCTCCGCACCGCCACCCGGGCCTACGTCTCCGACCCCTCCCAACGCGAAGCCCTGTTAAGCGAACTTCCCAAGGTGGAGGAAAATGCACGCAAACGCATGCTCGAAGTCGTCGAAGCCAAGGAGTCCACACCCTTCAAAGAAATCATCCGCAACGAGGTCGCCGCCCTGAACGGCGCGGTCTCCCAGGAGGCAAAAGACGAACTCTTCGCCATCCTCGACGTCGTCCCAATCGCCTACAACAAAACCGCCGCCATTTTCCGCGGCAAAGAGAAAAAATCCGGCGACGGCGGAGTCTTCTCCATCTTTGTCGCAGACCTTTGCAAAGGCTGTGGCGAATGTGTCGAACAATGCGGACACGGCGCCCTGGAAATGGTGCCCGATACCGCCGAGTTGAATCAGACCCTGGCATCCGCCCAGCTGTTCTCCAGAATGCTTCCCGATACCCCCGGCAAATACCTCGGCCTCTACGACGACGATGCCCCCGAGGACTCTCGCCCGGCAGCCCTTAGAAACCACTTGATGGTGCGCCGCAACTACGAGGCCCTCGTTTCCGGTGACGGTGCCTGCGCCGGCTGCGGTGAAAAAACCATCCTCCGCGCGATTGCCTCCGTCACCGAGGCCTACATGCGCCCGATGTACCACAAAAAGGCCAAACGCCTCCTGCAAAAAGCCGACCAACTCGAAGCCCAGGGGATCGAACTCCTCGGCCAACTCAAGGCACGTTCAGAGGAAGAATACACCCTCTTCAAACGCTCCGTTGCCCATGTCGTCATGGGACTCGGTGGCGAGAACCACGCCGACACCGATATCCGCCTCAAGGAAAACGGCATCATCAGCGACGCGGACATCATTACGGCCCTCGTGTCAATCATGCGCGTCGACGCTTACAACCACCAGTCACTCCAGGCTGTCGATGGTCGCCTCGCCAACGGCATGGCCACCATGATGATGGGTGCCAACACCGGTTGCAACACCGTTTACGGATCCACTCCTCCCTCCAACCCCCACCCCTACCCGTGGATGAACTCCCTCTTCCAGGATGGAGCCACCATCTCCTGGCTCATGGGTGAGTCACTGATCCTCCGCCACAGCCGCCGCTCCGTTGCGCCGGAGCGGATTTCCAACTTCTTGCTCGGATTGCTCGTGGACAAGGACGCGCAGGTCATCAACGAAAGCAAATACTTCGCCATCACCCACCTCAACGACGCGCAGATGACACCCCAGGAACTCAACGAACTCCCCAAGGTCTGGTGCATCGGGGGTGACGGAGCCCTTGGCGACATCGGCTTCCAAAACCTCTCCAAGGCCATGCTCCAGGGACGTCCCAACATCAAATTCCTCATGCTCGATACTCAGGTCTACTCCAACACCGGCGGTCAAAACTCCGACTCGTCATTCATGCCGGGCGGCTACGACATGAACCAGTTTGGAGAAAGCACCCAAGGCAAGATGACCGAGCGAAAATCCGTTGCCGACATCCTCACAACAGGTCACGGCTCCCCCTACGTGGCACAGATCTCAATCACCAACGCCGCGAAACTCTACCAAACCATCCTCGAAGGTCTGGAATACCGCGGCGCCGCATTCTACCAATGCTACACGACCTGCCAACCCGAACACGGCGTCGGTGATGATACATCCGCCGCCCAGGCAAAACTCGCCCGCGACTGTCGCGCCATGCCCGAGTTCGTCTTTGACTCGTCCCTCGGCGAACTCGTTCAGGAATGCTACGACGTCAAAGGCAACCCAAACACCAACCGCGACTGGCAGCAGATGACGTCCAAGCTCGATAAGGACATCAGCTACGCCTTCACCACCGCCCACTGGACAACAACCGAGGCACGCTTCCGCAGACATCACAAGGTGATTACCGAAGAGGAAACCAAGACCCTCATTCCGCTGGAAAACATGCTTCAGCTCATTTCCCAGAAAGATGTGGCGCATTACCTCTTTGCCGATGAAAACGAAAATGCCTACGTGCCGGACTTCGGGGTCTTCATCCGCACCGAGTTCAACAATAAAGTCAAATACCACTCACTGAGCCGCCAACTCGTGCTCTTCTGCGTGGAACGCCGCAAGGCATGGCGCCTGATGCAATCGAAAGCCGGTATCGAAAACTCCGATTATCAAACTCAGCAGGAAATCCTGAAAAAACTCGCCGACGGCGAAATCACCCGTGATGAGGTGCTCAAAAAAGGAGCCGCGGTAATCGGATAAGCCCTCCAAGGATGGGCTTTCACCCACGACGCGACTTTTTGTCACAATAAGTTGAACAACTTCGGGTGCCGGAGACGCCTGTCCTTGTACCTTGCCATCGGCCTTATTAGGCTACAAACTGCGCTTGAACCTGATCCAAAACCATCAAGCACCTAATTAAGAACACCTCGCCCGTCCCGCTCCTACCCATGATTACTTTTAAACACATCTTCTGCCTCGCGCTGATATGCATCGCGCCCCTCACCCATGCCCGTGAAGTCACTGGTATCGCCGCCAAGGTCAATGGCAAGGTCATCACCAAAAATGAGGTCAACTACCACCTCACCCCCTACCGCGAGCAACTCAATGCCACCATGCCCCGCAAGGGCCCCCAATATTACGACCTCATCAAAAAAGCCCGCGGCGAAATCCTCGACAGCCTCATCGAGCGCGAACTCATCCTCTCCGAGTTTCGCGACAAAATCAAAGGCACGATCCCCAGCCACGCCATCGATTCCGAAATCAACCGCCAAGTCCGCGACCTCTATAATAACAACCGCAACGAGTTCAACAAGGCCTTGCGCCAAGCCGGCGTCACACCTCAACAACACCGCCGCGAAACGGAAAAAAAACTCATCGTCCAGGCCATGCGATCCCAGCAGTTTAAAAACGCCGTGCCGCCACTCCCCAACGAAGTCTTGGCAGAGTTCAACAAACACAAACTCAAAATGCGTGACATAACCGGCGATGCCCTTGAGTTCCACAAAATCTACATCCCGAAACTCGACCCCAACAACGCCCTCGTCACCCCCAAAACCCAACTCCAACTCGCCGAAAACATTGTCGACCAACTCAACCAGGGCTCCAACTTCGAGGAACTCGCCAAAAAATATTCAAAGGACTCCTGGGCCGATGAAGGTGGCAAGGTTGAAAAAACAAAACGCACCGACCTCTCCCCCGCGTTCGCCGCCATCCTCATGGAAACCCCCACAGGGAAAATCCTCGGCCCCCTCGAAGACGGCCGCGGCTTCACCATCGTGCGCCTCGATAAAAAATACTACGGACCCACCCCACCACTCAGCAAAGTCCGCAAAACCCTCGAAGGGCGCGTCCGAGCCCAGAAAAATAAATCCAAACATGACCGGTGGATTAAACGGCTCCGTGACAACGCCATGATCGAAAAGAAAATCTAATCCAATACCCGGCACCCCACCTGCGCGTCTTTTCAATTGGGTGTTCGGTATTTGAAACTTGAATCTTAAAACTTCCCCATGGACTACCTCAACTCACTCTTTAGCCTCGACGGCCAGGTCGCCGTCGTCATCGGAGGAACCGGCAACCTCTGCGGCAGTATGGGCATCGCCCTCGCACGCGCCGGTGCCGAGGT
The DNA here is from genome assembly GCA_029287105.1 of Akkermansiaceae bacterium. Lineage (GTDB taxonomy): Bacteria > Verrucomicrobiota > Verrucomicrobiia > Verrucomicrobiales > Akkermansiaceae > Oceaniferula. The sequence goes on from JARFRT010000374.1 coordinate 6,902, forward strand.
CATCCTCGTCGGGCGCAATCCCGAAAGCGCCATCGAAAAACTCGCCGCCATCGACGCCTTCGGCGGCAAATCATGGTTCCACAAAGCCGACGTCACCCGCCGCGACGATATCGATGACCTGCTCACCGCCGCCCTCCTCCGCTCGGAAAAAGTAGACATCCTCGTCAACGGCGCCGGCGTGGGATCCGGCACCCCATTCCTCGAAATCAGCGATAGCGAAATCGCCCAACTCATGGACATTAACTTCAATAGCGTCTTCCATGCCTGCCAGATCTTCGGCGACTACTTCATCAAGCGCAACGAACCATGCAGCATCATCAACATGGGCTCCATGGCAGGAAGAATGCCCGTCTCCGGTATCTTCGCCTACTCCGCCGCCAAGGCCGCCGTCCACAACCTCAGCAAAAACCTCGCCCGCGAATGGGCAGAACACGATATCCGCGTCAATACCCTGGTTCCCGGTTTCTTTCCTGCCGCCGAAGCCTCACGCCTGGGTGATGAAATGCGCGCCCTCGAAATCCTCCGCCATACCCCGATGTCCCGCTTTGGTAACGCCGATGAACTCAGCGCAGCCACCCTCATGCTCGCATCCAACAAAGCCGGCTCGTTTATCACCGGCACGGAAATCATCATCGACGGCGGCTTCTCCGCAATGACGATTTGAATTGATCACTTCCCCATACCCCCGCCACTTACACCACGGAAACGTGAACTCGGGTATTTAGTATTTCAGTATTTAAAACTCAAAACTTGATCGTCTACATCCACATCCCTTTTTGCCACCGGATCTGCCCTTACTGCTCCTTTTATAAACACACCCCAGGCGAAACCAACATACCGGCATTCATCCAGGCGATCATCAAAGAAGCACGTGCCGCGGACATCAAGGCCGACACACCCATCACCACCCTCTACCTCGGCGGAGGCACACCCTCCATGCTCTCACCGAGCCACCTCACCACCCTCTTCGACGGCCTGCATGATACCCTCCCGCTCAAAAATACCCACATCACCCTGGAGGCCAACCCCGCGACCTTCGGCCACGCCAAGGCCGCGCTGTTCAAAGAACTCGGAGTCAACCGGACATCTCTCGGTATCCAGTCGTTCTCCCCGCAACTGCTCAAAACCCTCGGCCGCGAACACAATCCCGACCAGGCCGCCGAGGCCGTCCACACCCTGCGTGCCTCCGGCATGGAGGAGATCAACATCGATCTCATGTTCTCCATCCCAGGTCAGGACCTATCCGACTGGCAACATAGCCTCGACACCGCCACCCAACTCAATCCCGACCACATTTCCGCCTACAACCTTACCTACGAGGAGGATACCCCGTTTTTCAACAGCCTCCAAAAGGGGCACTACCGCGACAACGAGTCTGATAACGCCGAAATGTTCACCCTCGCCCACCACTCGCTCACAAATGCAGGGTTCCACCATTACGAAACTTCAAACTACGCACAACCGGGCAAGGAATCACAACACAACCTCGACTACTGGCACGGCCACGACTATCTCAGCTTCGGCCCATCCGCCGTCTCCACCATCAACGGAAAACGCTGGAAAAACATCCCCGACACCGCACACTACATCGATGCCATCAATACCGTCGGCCACGCCATGAGCGAAGCAGAAACCATCGACGCTGACGCTTTCCGTATCGAACGCATCGCCCTGCTGCTCCGAACCACCAGCGGCCTTCCCGATCATTACCTCAGCAAATCACCAGACGGCGCCGTCAATCAACTCCTCGAAAACAATCTCGCAAAACATCAAGACGACCACCTCCTCCTCATCAACGACGGCCCGATGCTTGTCGACGCCGTCGCCGAACTCCTGATTTAACAACCCTCCAGCCGGCCATACCATCATCGCAACATGACCTTCCCCCCCGCCTCCCCACAGTGCCCGGCTATCAGGAAATCTATGCCAAAGCACTTCCCCTTTCTGCCATTGACAACCCATCCCAAACCCGCTTTCAACATCTCCCCATGAGGCTCGCACTCTATTCTCTTATACTTCTAGGCGCCGTCCTGCTCGTCTTAGACCTTGCCAAACTGATCAAAGGTATCGCCCCTCCGGAGAAACCCGTGCCGGTCAAGGCCGACCCGACCGATCAACCGGCATCCGTTACGGGTAATACAGACGGACATCCCGATGTCGCCCAGTCTCTCGCACTCTACACCAGGGCCATTGAAAAATCACCGAACGAAGCTCAACCATACGTCGATCGCGCCAACGCCCACACCGCCAATAACGACTACGCCAAAGCCATCGCCGACTACGATCAGGCCATCAAACTGGACCCCGAAAACACCGACTATATCCTCCAACGCGGCACCCTCTACTTGGGTAGCAACAACCCGGATCAGGCCATTGCAAACTTCACCAAGGCACTGGAAATCAACCCGGAACTCATCAAGGCTCTCGCATACCGCGCCATCACCAACTTCCGCCACAAAAAACACCAGGCCGCCCTCGATGACTGCCTGCTCATGCTCCAAAAAGATCCCGCATTCACCGATCTCCACACCACAATCGCACAGTGCTACAAAGCCCTCGGCCAAAACGACAAGGCCATCTCGCACCTCAAAACCTACCTTGAGTCAACCCAAGACCCGCAGGGAAAACAGGAAGCCGAGGCTCTGATCAAAGAATGGAGCGGCCAACCCGCCCAACCATCTGCCCAACCCTAAAAAAAACCGGCAGCCCCAAACCCCGTAACCACCCATGAGACCACTCACCACTTTTGCCGCCTGTGCCACCATTCTCTCCTTCTGCGCCTGTAAGGAAAAAGGTGAAATCCAGCATTTCCAAGTCAAAAAATCCACTCCGCCAACTACCCAACAAACTCCGGATACCAACACCAATTCCAATACCAATTCCAATACCCAACCGCAACAAAACAACCCCTACTCCTGGACATTGCCCGATGGATGGTCCGCCCAACCCGCCAGCGGCATGCGACTCGCCACCGTCCTAATCCCAACTGCCTCAGGCACACTCAACGCATCAATCACTGAGTTCGGCGGCGACCTCGCAGGCAACGTCAACCGCTGGCGTGGCCAGATCGGCCTCCCCCAACTGCCCGAAAAGGACGTCCTCGCCAACCTCGAGAAAGTGGACACAGCAATAGGCCAAGGCTATATCGCCATCCTCACCAACCCGTCCTCCCCTGAAAATGCCATGCTCGCCGCCATCATCCCCCGCCCGTCCGGCACCTCGGTCTTTGTCAAGGTCACGGGCCCAGCCGACACCTTAAAATCCATTGCCACCCCATTCCGCCAATTCACGCAATCCCTCAAGCAATGAAGCTGATCACCTCCACCCTACGGCCACTCGCATCCGCAGCCATCTTCTACTACGCCACACTGTGGCTCGTGGTACTCGTCACCGTCGGAACCATCTCCCAAAAATATTTCGGCCTCCAGTCCAGCCTCGAAAAGTACTTTTCCGCCTGGCTGATCCAACCCATGGATATGCCGCTGTGGCTCCCCTCAGGCCGCCTCACCATGACCATCATCCTGGTCTGCCTGATTGCGAAACTGATCGTCGCCACCAAGTGGAAAACCCAATGGATCGGCACCAACATCACCCACATCGGCGTGCTCCTCCTCATGTCCGGGGGGGTCATCACCGCCTACACCACCACCGAAGGAAACATCGCCATCCAAGAGGGAAAAGAAGCGTCAACCTTCCAGGACTTCCACAAACTGGAACTGGCCGTCACCGACCGCTCCCACGCCAATCACGATGACGTCACCACCTTCTCCGACGGTTTTTTCACTCGTGACGAAACATTCTCCGATGATGGCAAAATCCCACTCAAGTTCAGAGTCGTCCACTTCTACAAGAATTGCAAAATCGTCACCCGCCCCGCAGCCGCAATAACATCACAGCACAAGGGACAAGCCGGCAAAATCCAGCTCGAGGAACTCCCACCCGATAATGACGACCGCAACCTCGCAGGTATCGAACTGGAAATCTCAAACGCCACCGAATCAGAAAACGGCTACTACCTCTTCCTCAATCACCCGCAATGGGTTCCCACCACCATCACAGGGAGCGACGGCAAAAGCTACGACGTCACCCTGCGCAACCGCCACTACCAACTCCCGTTCAGCATTTATTTGAAAGACTTTGAAAAACTCGATCATGCAGGAACCATGATGGCGAGATCCTTCAGCTCGAAAGTCACCGTCACCGAAGGAAAATCCAGCGAGGATATCAAAATCTATATGAACCACCCCCTCAGACGCGGCGGCTACACTCTCTACCAATCATCCTTCGACCAGTCCAACCCGTCAGGAATTGAAACCAGCGTCTTCCAGGTCGTCCACAACAAAGGCCGGCTGATGCCCTACATCGCGATCGTCGTGATCACCCTGGGCCTACTCATCCACGTCTTCATGCAAGTCCCCCGGTTGCTCGCTAAAGCTAAAAACAAAACCAACTAGCAAACCAACTAGCAGAATCACCCCTCTTCGGTCGGCACCCACCACAACAACAATCCTATGCCCCGTATCCTCATCATCCTCGGCTTGCTCATCCCGTGCCTCGCCACCGCACAAACCCAAGCCGACCCCCGTAGCCCCCAAGCAGAGACGCGCAACCTGTCACCGGACGCGGGGGAAATCCTCGCCCCACTGGCCGTGCAAAATGAAGGCAGAACCAAACCACTCGACTCCTTCGCCAGATTCAACCTGCTCGCATGTTACCATCAATCAAAGATCGGAAAAATCAGCGCCGCCGACTGGTTAGCCCAACTCCTGCTCGACCCCAATACCGCCTACGAGGTCAAATGCTTCCGCATCCGCAATGAGGACCTGCTCGCCGATCTCGGCCTCCCCAAACGCGACGACGGCAAGCATGTCTACAGCTTCAACGAACTGCGCAAGGTCATCGACGACCAACGCTCGCGCGTGCAAGCCGTCAGCGCACGTGACAAAGACGAGCGCACCCTCATCGAATCGCAGCTACTCAAACTCTATAGCACCGTGCATGGCTATTTTTCAATCAGCAGATCATTCACCTGCCTGACTCCTGAAATTGTCATCGATAACGCACAGCTCGCCCAAGAACTCAAGCTGCCTCACGGCAAACCGTTCAGCTTCTTTCAACTCCACCAACGGAGGAACACACTCAGGCCCCTCGTCGAAAAACTACACGCCCACTATGACGGCGCAAACCCCTATCACCAAGCCGTTTTACAACTCGGAACCCAACTCAGGGATATGCAACAACGCGAGAGCCACTTCGCATCGCTGACAATCATCCCCCCCGCAGATGACCCCATCCTCAAAACCTGGCTGACTCCATGGCAGGTCCTCGACGGTGAACACCATGCCACCGAGCACGAAATCAAGGCGATGACCGAACTCGAAGCCGCCATTACCGCCCTCATCCATGGCGATAGCACCACAGCCACACAACACATCACCACCCTCCAGTCGGTTTCATCAGACAAAGTGAACGCGCTCGCCAAAGCCGAGCTCTCCTACAACCGTCTGGACGCTTTCACCAACAGCCTCGCCTTCTACCTCTTTGGCTTTCTTCTGCTCTGCCTGAGTTGGCTCTTTGCCGGCAAACAACTCCGCTGGGCGAGCTGGAGCGTCATCCTCATCGGCTTGCTCTTGCATACCGCCGGCATCATCCTCCGCATGTACATCCGCGGCAGACCCGCGCCTGTCACCAACATCTACGAGTCCGTCATCTTTGTCGGCTTCACCTGTGTCTTACTCGGACTCATCATCGAGTTCCGCCGACGCGACGGCTTGGGACTGATCATCGCAGTCATCCCAGGGGCCATCCTTCACTTCGTCGGATTCAAATACGCCGCGGAGGGCGACACCATGGGACGCCTCGTCGCCGTCCTGGACTCTAACTTCTGGCTCTCCACTCACGTAGTCACCATCACCATCGGTTACGGCGCAGCCTCCATCGCAGGGCTCATCGCGATGAGCTATCTCTATGTGCGGTTGTTCAACCCCAACAATAAAACCCTCCTGCAAAGCATCTCAAAAAACTTCATCGGTGTAACCCTGTTAGCCCTCCTGTTCTGCATCGTCGGCACCATCCTCGGCGGCATCTGGGGCGACCAATCATGGGGCCGCTTCTGGGGCTGGGACCCCAAGGAAAACGGCGCCCTGCTAATCTGCCTCTGGCTCCTCATCGTCCTCCATGGAAAGTGGGGGAAACAACTCAAGGAACTGGGGATTGCCACCATGCTCTCCCTCACCAGCATCACCGTCCTCCTCGCCTGGTTCGGCGTCAACCTGCTCGGCGTCGGCCTCCATAACTACGGATTCACCGAGGGCGCCGCCCGCAACCTCGCCATCGCCTGCGGCTCAATCTTCCTGCTCACCGTCATCCCTTCCGTCATCATCTTCATCCGAGACGCCGCCCAAGCAAAAACAAAAGCCCAAGCAAAAACATAAGCAAAGGATTCCACCTCTCCCCGCCACCCCAGTGGCTCACACCCGCTATTCCCTAATTCCCATTCCCCAATTCCAATTTCCATGACATCCAAAGAACGCTTCCTCGCCTCCGTCCGCCGACAACCCACCGACCGCACCCCGGTCTGGGTCATGCGCCAAGCCGGCCGATATCTTCCTGAATACCGCGCGCTCAAGGAAAAATACAGTTTCACCGAAATGGTCAAGTCACCCGAACTTGCCACCGAAGTCACCCTCCAACCGCTCCAACGCTTCCCTCTCGACGCCGCCATCATCTTCTCCGATATCCTCATCATCCCCGAGGCCCTCGGGCAACCTTATCACTTCAAGGACGGTGGCGGTATCGCCATGGATTACCTGCTCGATTCCATGGAGAAAATCGACGCCCTCGACACATCCCGTATCGAGGAAAAACTCGCCTACCTGCCCGCCGCACTGCGGATGACACGCAACGAAATTGGCGACGAAAAAGCCCTGCTCGGATTCGGCGGATCCCCGTGGACTCTCGCCGCCTACATGACCGAAGGCGGGTCACTCAAAGACCTCTCCGCACTCAAGTCGCTCTACTACTCGGAACCCGCGACCTTCGAAAAACTCATGGGCAAAATCACCTCCGCCGTGATCGACCTCTTTAAAATGAAAATCGCCGCCGGTGTCGATGCCCTCCAAATCTTCGACTCCGCGGGCGCCTTCTGCCCGTCCGCCCACTACCACGACATGTCGCTGAAGTGGATCAAACAAATCATCGACTCGCTGCCTGCCGACTTCCCCGTCATTATCTTTGCCAAAGGCATGGCCCACCAACGCGACGCCCTTGTCAACACCGGTGCCAGCGTGCTCAGTATCGACTGGACCATCGACCTCCCGAGCTACTATGACACCCTCCCGGATCACGTCGCCGTCCAAGGCAACCTCGACCCCCTCATTCTCAGTTCCAGCGCCGATGTCGTCCGCACCGAAACCACCCGCCTGCTCGATGCCATGCAGGGCCGCCACGGCCATATTCTCAACCTCGGCCACGGCATCCTTCCCTCCGCCAAACCCGAAAACATGCAAGTCCTCTGCGAGACGATTGCAAACTTCTAAACTCCAAGCGCACGCCCCTGGTATTTAGAACTTAAAACTTAAAACATCATGCTCATCCCCGACCTCAACCTCATCCGGAAGTACAACCAGCCAGGCCCTCGCTATACCTCCTACCCCACTGCACCCCATTTCAGCGAGGATACGGATCATGCCATTCTCGCATCCCAGACCGAGTCCGAGGACAGCGACCTCTCACTCTACTTCCACATCCCCTTCTGCCGGTCGCTCTGCTGGTTCTGCGGCTGCACCAAAATCATCACCACCCAACAGGATAAGGCTGACCACTACCTCGACCTCATGGAGAAGGAAATCGAGCTGTTCCTGCCACGTATCAAACCCGGACGCAAAGTCAAACAACTCCACTTCGGCGGCGGCACACCCAACTACCTCACCCCCGCACAAATCGACCGGTTCTCCGCATTCATCCACAACCACTTCGAATTCCACCCCGACGCCGAACTCTCGACCGAACTAGACCCGCGCACCCTTACCGAACAACATATCGCATCCTTTCGCAATATGGGTATCAACCGCGCTTCCATGGGCGTGCAGGACGTCAAAATCGAGGTCCAGGAGGCCGTCCACCGTATCCAGTCCGACGAATGCAACCGCAACGCACTAAAATGGCTGCGCGATGCCGGTATCGACTCCTGTAACCTCGATCTGATCTACGGGCTACCCAAACAGACTCCCGAATCGTTCGAAAAAACCCTGCACCACATCCTCGACTACGCGCCAGACCGCCTCGCCGTCTTTTCCTACGCCCACGTGCCGTGGATTATGCCCGCCCAAAAAATCCTCGAGGAAAAGGATCTTCCCGGGCCGGAGTCCAAACTCAAGATGCTGGAAAAAATCATCACCATCCTCACCGACAACGGCTACCACTATGTCGGTATGGACCACTTCGCCCGCCATGACGACGAACTGGCCGTCGCCCAGAAAAATAAAACCCTGCAACGCAACTTCCAAGGTTACTCCACCCACGGCGGCGTCGAAATCTGCGCCTTCGGCATGTCATCCATTTCCCAGACCAGCAGGTCATACCGACAAAACTTCAAGGACATCACCGATTACGGCCAGGCCGTCACAGCCGGCAATTATCCGATCGACCGGGGCATCATCCTCACCGATGAAGACGTGCTGCGCCGCGACCTGATCATGTCAATCATGTGCCAGCTCGAACTCGACTATGCCGCCAAGTCCGCCCAACACGGCATCGACATCAAGTCTCACTTCGCCGACTCGATCGCATCGCTCAAACCCATGGAAGATGATGGTCTGTTGGAATTCAACGCCGATTCCCTCCAAGTCACGAATCAAGGCCGACTCTTCATCCGCAACATTGCCATGGCCTTTGACGAACACCTCAGCTCCGGTAAAGCAAAGTTCTCAAAAACCGTCTGATTCGGCGTTGGCCTGCCCGTCTGCTTGCCGGGATGACGACGCTACGCATGGGATTCATCGGCCGGCACCGCTGAAACGGCAGGGCCTCACCCCTCCGGCCCAGGGTTTGCGCTACCTCTTCCCCGCAAAGAGTACAGCCTCGCCCCACTCTTACCGGCGTCATCCTTTGCCTGCCATTTCAAAGGTTTGGCTCTCGGCCCCCGCTGTGGCCCGAACTTGCTCCGGCATCTTCGGTAGTGCCCCTCCACAAAATCCAGAGTACCCAGGATGTAACCGGCTGTCAGGTAATCCACCTGCTTGCGTAGCCTCACGTGCAGTGGCAACTCCCCACCCCGGGCAAGTTCAGCCTCTACCTTCTCTGGGGAAATCCCCTTGCGTGCCTTCACCTGATAAGCCTTGTTTTCCTTCACTTCCACGCCATCGCCCATTAACCAGCAGCGGTACCAAGACCCGTTCTCCGGCCAACTGTCCAACGGCTTCCCCATCACCCAACACAACCCGCGCCGCGCACGCCTGCTGCCCCCCACCGCCTCGCCATAGCCACACCAGCGGTAATCCATTGGGTCTTCCACAAGCCCAGCCCTGACAGGATTCAGGTCGATATAAGCCGCCATCGTCCGCAGCGCCTCCCCATCCTCCACCAGCACACTCTTGAAGCGGTCCATCCACAGTGTCCCGCGCCGACCCTGCTTCTTGTTATACCAGCGGCTGAATCGCTCCTTCACCTCCTTCACAAAAAGGCTCAGGTCACAGAAACGTTTTTTATATTTTCCCAAAAACTCCTCCACATCCCCGTCCATGCCCCGCTCGCGCATCCACGCGATTTCCTTCCTCACCCGCCCCACATAAGCCTTGCTATACAGAACCGACAAATGACCCAGCAATCGCTCCTCACCCGCCCCAGGGGCCTCCCCCTCTCGGTCCTCAAACCGCCGCAGGAACGCCCCACGGCAAGGCACCCGTGTCAGAACATGGAAATGATTATCCATTACGCAATACGTCAGCACCTTCATCCCGCAAAACCGCGCCATCCGCTGCATAATGATCCGGAAAGCCTCTTTTTCCTCGTCCCCGAACAAGGATTCCCCGCCACACGTCCGACTCATCACATGATAGCAATAATCATCCTCCTCCCCTCCTAGCACCCGACACCGACCACCCGACCACGAGCGATAAATCCGCCCCGACGAACCCGCCATATGCCCGGTCTTACACCCAGCCCTCTCGAGATCCGTCAACTCGCGTCCTTCCTTGTTTCCAAGCGTCTTCATGCGCGTATAATGACATCCTTCCAGCATAAATCAATTCTTAATGCCTGGCATTTAGTTTTTGTTACAAAAATCGCATACATAATAGAATCGGCGGACCGGTGGCGGGGTTCGGGCTGGGAATGGGGCCTATCTTAGGATCAACCAGAGAAACAAGAGGAGGAAACCCAGAGCCAGTATGATTACAAAAGCGTAAATGGCGTATTTCAGTCCATCATTTTCCATTCGGATATGATCGCTGCGTCCATGCATGTGCTGTTCGACTCGGTGTTCGCGAGATGACTCCCTCTTGACCACTGTTTTCACCTGGCCATCTCTTCCGATCACTTGCTTCTTCCTAGCCATGCCGCATCATCCCCCCCTCACCCGTGTGATGGCAAGAAAGAGTTCCACAAATCAACCGGCACACTCCGGGTTTAATGCCTGAAGTGCCGGTGACCGGTAAAGATCATCGCGATGCCTGCCTCATCGGCGGCGGCGATGACTTCCTCGTCACGGATGGATCCTCCGGGCTGGATGCACGCGGTGGCACCGGCTTCGACGGCGGCCTGCAGGCCATCGGCGAAGGGCAGCATGGCGTCGGATGCCATGATGCTACCTTTGAGCGAGAGCCCTGCTTCGTTGGCTTTCCAGACGGCGATGCGGGAAGAATCCACCCGGCTCATTTGGCCGGCACCGATACCGAGGGTTCGGTCGATGCCTGAGTAGACAATGGCGTTGGATTTGACGTGTTTTACCACGCGCCACCCGAAACGCATTGCGCGCATTTCGTCTTCGGTAGGCGGGCGTTTGGTGACGACTTTTTCTTCGAGGTTATCGAGTCCCAGGGTGGTATGATCGCGGGCCATGACCATCAGACCGCCGGGTGCGGAGCGGATCACGGGGTCTTTTCTGACGGCTTCCCATGCCTCGGGATTAAGTTTGATCAGGCGCAGGTTTTTCTTTTTCTGTAAAATGGCGCGGGCCTCCGGTTCGAAGTCGGGGGCGATGATGACATCGGTGAAGATGGAGGAAATGATGCGGGCCAGGGCCTCGGTAAGTGGGCGGTTAACGACGATGACCCCACCGAAGGGCGCCTGGGTGTCGGTCTCGTAAGCCAGCTGCCAGGCTTTGCGAAGGTCTTCATCGTCCTGCCCGAGACCACAGGGGTTGGTGTGTTTAAGGATGCCGACGGTCGGGCGCACGAAGTCGGTGATGAGGTCGGAAGCGGCTTCGATATCGAGGATATTGGTGTAACTCAATTCCTTACCTTGCAGTTGGGTGAAAACGTCACTGAAGTTTCCATAGAGAGTGGTCGGCTGATGCGGGTTGTCACCGTAGCGCAGTTCGCGATCGAGTGGCAGGCTGATGGTAAACTGGGAGCGGGTGCCCTCGCCGGCCTGGGAAAGGTAGTTGGTGATGGCGGCATCATAAGTGGAGGTGCGGAGAAACACTCTGACGGCAAGCTCTTCCCGGAATTTGAAGGACGTATCGCCTTGGTGCTCGGTCATTTCGGCAAGGACGCGGTCATAATCCGAGGGATCGGTGACTACGGTGACGCTTTTGAAGTTTTTGGCGGCACTCCGCAGCATCGACGGCCCGCCGATATCGATATTTTCGATGGCCTCCTCAAGGGTGACGCCGTCCTTGGCGATGGTTTCCTCGAAGGGATAGAGGTTGACCACCACGAGATCAATGGGGGGAATACCGTTGTCCTTGGCCTGTTTCAGATGATCTTCGTCATCGCGTTTATAAAGAAGGCCACCATGGACCATGGGGTGCAGTGTTTTCACCCGTCCCTCGAAGAGCTCGGGGGCATTGGTGAAGTCGGATACATCGATTACGGGCAGGCCCGCCTCGCGGAGAGCCTTGGCAGTACCGCCGGTGGAGAGGAGTTCGACGCCGTGTTTGTTGAGACCTTTGGCAAAGTCGATCAAACCGGATTTATCGGAAACAGAGAGGAGTGCGCGTTGGATAGCCATAATGTGATATCCGTCTGGTGCTGTGGACGGACGCCCATCAACTACCCCCAGCCGCTAGTGGGAGCAAGCCGAATGTGTGACGATCTTATCGCCGGTCTCGTTGTCGGGGTGCTCTGGTTCGTCTTTGAACCATTTCCACAGCAGTCCGTCCACGGGTCCCAGTAACCATGCCAAGAGCAGCAGGACAGCGCCACAGACCACCACGGATGCGGCCATATTGGTATCGAACCAGACATGGATATAGAGTCCCCCGACGGCGGAAAGCAGGCAGTGGAGGGCGGCGAGAGCCAGCATCGTTTTCAGTCGGTGGCTGCACAGGTAGGCTGCTGCGCCGGGCAGGATGAGCAAGGCAATGACGAGGATCGCCCCTACGGCCTGGAATGCGGCGACCACGATAAAGGACACGGCAAACATCATACCGTAGTGGATCAGCGCGGGGCGGTAGCCGTATGAAGCCGCCAGTCCGGTGTCGAAGGAGCTCAGCAGCAGCACGCGGTAAAAAAGCGCCATGAGGACGATGGTCACCAGCGATACGCCGGTCATCACGATGATCGGCTGGGGTACCATTTGGCCGAGCAGCGGCAGGGTCTCGTCTTCCAGCAGAAGGCCCAGGCGGCCGTGCAGCACGCATTCGAGGTCGAGATCGACATTTTTCCCGAGCATCGTTTCGAGCAGAACGACGCCGAGGGCAAAGAGGGAGGTAAAGGAAATACCGATGGCGGCATCCTGTTTGACCCGGGTGCGTTTGTGGATGAGTTCGATGAGTACCGTTGAGATCAGCCCCGCCAGACCTGCGCCGACGATGAGCCAGGGGGAAGCGAGGTCGCCGGTAAAATAGAAGGCGACGACGACGCCTGGGAAAACGCTGTGACTGATGGCATCTCCGGTGAGGGCCATCCGTCTCAGGATCAGGAAAGAGCCGACCTGTGAGCAGGGTAAAGCCACAAGGAAGGCCATCAGTATCAGCCAGAATGCGCCGATGCCGAGAACATCCCAGGGTAGTGTCAGGTAGTCCATCATGGTGTTGAAAACGGTTCAAGGCCCTGCATGGCGAGCTGCGGTTGTGGAATGGGTTTCCCGTGCGGGTCGAGTTCGGGGAAGTCGAGTTCCTGTTCCAGCTGCCTCACCATATTGGGCCCGAGGATATGTTCGATTTTTTCCGCATCATCATGCACGTGATCCTCTGCATAATCCGCCTCATTGGTCAGGTAGAGCTCCCACAAGCGGTGATTCCGCACCAATTCCATGGCGCGTTTCCAGCCGGGGCTGGTGAGGTGCAGTGAAATCCCGTCCTCTGAAAATTCGACTAATCCGTGTTTCAAGAGTGAGGCACAGCGCTTGCGGACGGCCTCCTCGGTTTGTCTTCTTTTTTGGGCCAGCATGATCACGCTGACATCTTCATAAGCAAAGCCCTCGGCCTCCTGGATTTGGTAGATTGCCTTCAGGGTATTTTCCCGCATCACAATCCGCCGGCGTTTGCTGGTACGCAGGAGTTTAGCCAGCACCCCGTGCCGGGGGGCGACAAAATAAACGACTCCAAAGATGGCTGATGCCGCCAAAGTGATGACGGGTCCGGTAGGTATTTGACTTATCCCGGCGGAAATCACCCCGCCCACAATACCGGCAAAAATCCCAAAGCCCATCGAGAGCAGCAGCATTTTTTCGAACCTGTCCGTGAGCAGATACGCGGCGGCGGCGGGTGTGATCAATATCGCGGAGACCAAAACCACGCCGACCGCTTGGAGTGCCACCACGACGGAAAAGGTAAGCATGAAATAAAACACGCCGTTCAGTATTTTCACGGGATAGCCAAGTCCCCGGGCAAACCCTTCATCAAAACTAACAACCAGCAGGGGTCGTTTAAGGAAGAAGACCATCACGCACAACAAGCTGGTGGTCATCATCATCATCCGCAGGTCGCTGGAGTCGATCGATCCTACATTGCCGAAGAGAAAGTTCATCACACCTACGGTTTCCTGTTGATTGCGCGATTGCCAAACGATGCCGAGGGCGAAAAACGAGGCCAGGATAATGCCGAGGGCGGCATCGGACTTCAGCCGTGTTGTTGCCATCAGCGCCCTGACCAGTCCGGCCCCGACGAGTCCTGCGGCGGCGGCGCAGAGGAAGATGAAAATAGGACTGCGATCCGGGCTGTAGATCAATCCCGCCACTACCCCGGGCAGCACGGCATGTGAAATGGCGTCGCCCATCAGGGCCACACGGCGCAGCACGACAAAGCAACCTAACAAACCGCAGCCGGCGCCCAGCAAGATCGCCGCAAGTATGGCCTTGCCCGCCCCGGACGAGGGGATCAGAACGTCGAGCATGGAAGCGAGTTCAATCATATTTTGTTCGAATTACAGAATCAGGCAATGACGGCACCCTCTACAATTTCGCAGCCCGGTCGGCGACCTCACTGAGCAGGGTCAATCGGCCTCCATAGGTTTTCTGGAGAAGTTCCGGGGTAAACACATCCTTTACTTTGCCAAAGGCCACCAGACGCATGTTGAGCAACAGGAGTCGGTCGAAGTACTCACTTGCGGACTGCAGGTCATGGTGCACGACCAGTACGGTTTTTCCGCGTTCGCGCATTTCCTTGAGCAAGGCAATGATGGCAGCCTCTGTGGCCGCATCAACGCCGGCGAAGGGTTCATCCATGAGGTAGAGATCGCTGTCCTGGGCCAATGCGCGGGCGAGGAACACACGCTGCTGCTGGCCGCCGCTGAGGTTACCGATCTGCCGGTTTGAATAGGGCAGCATACCGACCTTTTCCAAGGCCTCGCTGGCACGTCGTTTCTCCTCCTTACCGGGTCGGCGGAACAAGCCTAACCGGCCGTATGTCCCCATCAGGGCGACATCCATCACGGTGACGGGAAAGTCCCAATCGACGCTCTCGCGCTGGGGCACATAGCCGACCCGATGGAGGTTTTCCTTGAGCGACTTCCCAAAAACCTTCACCCAACCACCGGACGAGGGCACCACGCCCATGATTGATTTGATCAGGGTGGATTTGCCGGCACCGTTCGGGCCGATGATCCCGACCAGGCTTCCCTCAGGCACGGTGACATCGACACCGTAGAGGACCGGACGCTTGTGGTAAGTCACCGTTAAATCATGCGTCTCGAGAGCGGGAGTGGCCATGGCTGGTATTGATGTTAGAATTTCACAGTGAAGCCGGTAAAGGTATTGAGGTCCTCGGCAGCGTTGTTAAGACCTATAACCACACCGGCGTCCCATTGGAAAGTTTTTGTGAATGCCCAGGTCACACCGCCGCTGGCGTAGGCCTCGTACGGGTGGCCGCCGGCTACGCCGAGGTACTCGATATAGAGCCCCAACTGGTCGGTGACATCGAACCCTAAAACCGCTGTGTGTGAGAAGTCGAGTTCGTATCCGCCTGCATCCCAGAGGTAGCCAAACTCCGCCTGCAGGCCGAGCCCGACACCATCGCACAGCTCCATCGCCCAGGGAAAAATGACGCCGCCCTCCCAGCGGTCGTTGCTTACGGCCGTCCCGCTCGGTATTTTCACGTAAGGAAAAATGGCAAATGCCGTCCTGCCCTCGTCATTGCCCCAGAGGTTCCACTTCAGGCGCAGGGTAAGGTCCCCGAACCCTTCGGATTGCTGGCGAAGGCCACCTGTGCGGGTGACCTCGCGCACGTAGGGAGCCAGTAAAAGCTGGAGGTCCATGGTGTCGTTCAAACCATACTTGATATTGGTTTCGCCCCACGACCAGGCGTCGAATTTTTCACCCCCACTGTGATCGCGGGCATAGCCGAGCAGGCTGGATTCCACCTGGAAATACCCCGCGTCCACGGTGCGCGGGCTTTCGGTGGCATCGGGCCGGTCGGCTTCGAGATCGCGTATCACCGACCTCTGGGGTTTACCAACGGGCATTTCCCCTGCGGAAAGGCAAAGAGGGGTCATCATGGCAAGGGCTGTTGCTAGTGCCATGTGTTTCATTTTAGCGGTGTATTTCATTGATTAGCAATGTGAGTTTTTTTCCTTGAACGACCTTACTTCAGGCCGTCGACGATGGTGTTGACGTTATGTTTGATCATACCGATGTAGGTCCCCTTGTCGTATGTCTCGCCGTGGAGAGTCACGGTGTCGCCGGGCTCGCCCATGGCATCGGAGAACAGTTCGTGGCCGCTGACCCGCACCCCCGCTTCCTCGGCGACGGCCTCGATGCCTTTTTTGTTCACGCTCGACTCGGGGAAAATCATCTTCAGTTTCCGGTCCTTGATGAACTGCACCAGATCGGCGCGGTCCTTCAGGCTGGACTCGGAATTGGTGGAAACTCCTTGCAGGCCGCGCACCTCGAAGCCGAAGGCCTTGCCAAAGTAGAAGAAGGCATCATGGCTGGTCACCAGCACCCGTTGGTCCTCGGGGATTTCCGCGATGCGGCCTTTTGCCCACTGATGGAGGGCTTCCAGCTCGGCGGTGTACTTGTTGCCACGCTTTTGATACGTCTCAGCCCCATCGGGATCCGCCTCGGACAGTGCCGTGACAACCACGGCAACACAGTGTGCCCACAGTGCGGGGTCGCCCCATGCGTGTGGATCGTGATACCCCTCGAACTGGGCCTGCGGCTTCAACTGCTTTTCCTTGGGAATTCCGTCGGTCAGCGCATAAACCCCGCCTTTTTTGCGGTTCCTTTTTTCCAGGACATCCTGCATTTTGCCCTCGAGGTGGAAGCCGCTGTAGAAAACCAGATCGGCTTTTTGCAGTGCCGCCGTATCGCTGAAGGTCACCTGATAACTGTGCGGGTCGACTTGCGGCCCCATCATCCCCTTCACCGACACCCGCCCGTGCCCGATTTGGCTCACCATATCGGTCACCATCGTTGTCGTCGTAACGACTTGCAGCAGCGACTCATCAGCGGATCCGTTGATCACGCCATTCTTTTCATGCTTCAACATCCATGCGAGTCCCGCTGCGAGGGCACCCAGCACCAGTAAGACGATTACGATCTTCTTTGCCATGCCCGCTACCTAAACCCGGGCGGGGCAAGCGTCAACACTAAAGATTAGCCTAGGCTAATTTTTATTCCCTAGGCTTATTTCCTTCCCTGGATGTATGGGCGGGAAGGGTTTGGCGAGAAAATGCTGGGCAAAAACGAGCATTGTATTATTACGATCCGCATCGCCGGGTGAAAAAACATCCGGGCTTTTGGAGCTTGATTGAAAGTAATCCTCATTAATCATAGTAAAGTATCCGATTGCAGGGGGAGCCCCCTGCCCGACTCCATTTCAAAACCGATTTACGCGTCATGCCTGAAGCCACTATTGCCGAACCCGAAAAAGCGCCCTCCTCCGATTTGCAACGCCCAGCCCCTATGAAAAAAAAGCTCTTCCGCCCTGTGCTCGTGCTCGGATTAATCGCCATTGCCGGGGTGGCCATCATGCCATGGCTTGGCGAAGTGGGTATGGCCAGTGACAAGGCCACGACTGCCATCGGCCAATGGGTTGGCTTCCTCGGTGGATTCCACCCCATTTTGCTGCATCTTCCGATCGGCGCCCTGATGCTGGTCCTGTGCATGGAATTCTGTGGCCTGCTCAGCTTCGGGAAATACAAGCCGAGCACGACGCTCGGGCTCTGCTTTGCCTCGGCCACGGGTATTTTCGCCGTCGTCTTCGGCTACTGTCTCTACCTCACCGGCGACTACTCGGGTGAGTTGATCGAGGAGCACAAGCGCGACGGCGTGATTTTCACGATTTTGCTGATTGCCACCTTTCTGATCAAGTATGCTGCCGACATACGTTTCATGGCCAAGCTGACCAGGCCGATTTATTGGGTCGGTCTCATTGCCACTACCGCCACCATGTTCAGTGCCGGGCACCACGGCGGCGAGGTCTCCCACGGAGACCCCTTCGCCAAGGCGCCATGGAAACAAAAAGCCGACGTGCAGGCCGATGCCGCGGAACTGGCCGATCCCGTTGTTTACGAGAACATCATTCACCCGATCCTCGAAGCCAAGTGCGCCAGTTGCCACGGTGAAAAAAAGCAGAAAAGCGGTTTGCGTGTCGACAGCTATGCGGCGCTGCTTGACGGCGGGGAAGAAACCGACGCCCTGGTCCCCGGCGACCTGAAAAAAAGTGCCATGACGGCCTACCTCATCCTGCCGCTCGAGGACGACCTGCGAATGCCCCCGGAGGGTAAAACGCAGCTGACCAAGGAGGAAATCCAGATCCTCGAATGGTGGGTCAAAATCGGCGCCCCTGAATCGGCGCTGCTGAGCGAGGTCGAAGTCACACCTGCCATCGCCTCGGCCCTCGACACGCTCAAGACACCCGAAGAAATCGCACGGGCGAAGGCGGCGAAACGTGAGGCCGCGCAAAAGAAGCTTGCCGCGATGAAGCAGAAACGTGCACGGTTGGCATCGTCCATCACCGACGTCAACAGCCGATTCCCCGGCTCGCTCAAGTATGTCTCCCAGGACAGCACCGAGCTCAGTTTTTCCGTGGTGAGCTATCGCAAGAACTTCCAGGACGACCACCTGAGTACGGTTAGGGATGCGGCCGGCGACATCGCGGATCTCGATCTCGGGTCATCCGCCATCACCGACAAAGGTGCCGCCATGCTCGGTCAGTTTGCCGGGGTCAAGGTGCTGAAGCTGAACCAGACCGCCATCACGGATGCCTCCCTGCCTACCATTGCCAAGCTCGATCACCTTCGGATTCTCAACCTCTATGGCACGGCCGTGACCGATGCCGGAATCAAGGCGCTCTTTGGAAAAGCCAGTCTCAAAAAAGTCTATCTCTGGAACACCCAAGTGACCGAAGCCGGCGCCAAGGCCCTCGAGCAATCACTGGCTGAGGCGTACACCAAGGCTCAGGGGCAGGCCAAGGAGGCAGACCGGGACGAGACTCCGCCGCAGGTCATCCTCGGATCAACTCACCAGTCGTAGCCAATCCGGTCCGGGGCGAAGGCCCAAGGCAAATGTCCAAGGCAAATGTCCAGAGCGACAGTGCGCGGCCAGATCGGCCTATCTGCGCTGCTGTTCTTTGCGGCTCTGACAGTGGATACAGAGTGAGACGGAAGGCTTTGCCTTCAGCCGCTCGATATTGATCTCCTTGTGGCAGTCGTCGCATATGCCATAGGTGCCGGCATCAAGACGCTGCAATGCGTATTCGATTTTTTCGAGGAGCTTACTCTCCGAGTAGCCTAACTGGTGTTCCACGACATTGTCGGCAATCTTGTCGGCCCGCTCGGTTTCATCGGCGATAACGCCGGCACCGACTCCCGTCATGACCCCGTGTCGATTGACATCCTTGAGAACGTGATTTCGCTGACCTACCAAAGATTTACGTAGTTCCTTTTTTTCGTTTGCAGTCATAATGTAGATTGGGTTACTTAATAGCGGAAAAATAACATGAATCCGGATAGTGTGCTACGCATCTTTGGCTGCTCTCTGTGCCTATATTGCTCTCCGATTTTTGTTGAATCCCTGCGTGATTTGGCCAAGTATCCGACCCGTCACACCAACATGTGACACCTTTCAGGACGCCCGTAGCACGGGCAGGAAATTGATGGGGAATCCGGTGAAGTTCTTCTTTAAAACGAGACCATTCCGGAGCGGTTACGCCACTGTGAGCCTTGATCACGCCAAGTGAAAAAAGGAAGCCAGAACGCCAGCCTGAGAGGTTGAGAAAATTCCTGCGGATAACAGGAAACCACTCAGCAACCATGCAACATAGAACACCCGCACTCCATGGGAGTGCCGCCAAGTCGGCCCTGCACATTGCAGGGGCTCTCGCCTCCGTCGCAGCCATCACAGCCTTTGGCCTTCCTCCGGCCCACGCGGCAACCGGGCAAAACCCCGATGTCCTCCCGGACACGACGGTGATCGCCAACCGGGTCAAAACCGAGTTGATCAAAACCGGAAGTGCCGTCTCTGTCATCGATGTCAACGCCCTGGACCAGCAGGGCGTGCGCAACCTTGACGACGCCCTCAAGTTTGTGCCCGGCGTGATTTCCGAATCGCTTGGCGGCCAGAGGGGATCAGCATCCTCGCTCTTCTTCCGCGGCACCAAAACCAACCACACCCATCTGGTTGTCGATGGCATGCGGGTCAGCGATGCCAATATGACCTTCGGGGGCTTTCTCGGTTCGTCGAACCTAAACGGGCTGTCACGTCTCGAGGTGCTGCGCGGCCCCCAGGGTGCCCTTTACGGCGGCGACTCGATTGGCGGCGTCATGGGGATCTACTCAACCAAGGGAAAAGGTGACTCCAGCGGCAAACTTCGCGTCGAAGGCGGCACCTACAACACGTGGAACACCCTGCTGGCGATGCAGGGTGAGTCCGGTGATTTTGCCTACTCGCTGAACCTCGGCCATGAGCGTACTGACAACGACCTGCCGCACAATGCCTTCGAGATGTTTTCCTATGCCCTGCGTCTGGACTACGTGGTCAACCCCTGCCTGAATGTGGGTCTTACCCTGCGTGGTGCGGACACCACATTCCAGGCACCGCATTATGGCGGGCCATACAGCAGCCCGCTCGATGACGACCTCCAGTACACACTGGGCACGGTTTTTGCCGCGTATGAGGTCAACCCGTTCTGGAGCACGAAACTCACACTTGGGATGTATGACCAGGAATACCACAGTGAAAGCCCTGTGTTCGGATTCAATCCGGCGTCGTCCTATGGCACCGATGCCACCAAATATGCAGTCTACTGGGACAACACCCTGAAGTGGAATGATTGCCATACAACTGTCATCGGTGCTGTTTACGAGAACTCTGACTTTTCCTATCAGAGTGATTATTACGGCATCACCGGTGACGCGCGGACACGTGACCAGTATGGTTTTTACCTGAACCACATCTGGGATGTGACTGAGGACTTCAACATCACCGGAGGCGCGCGCTGGGAGGATTATGACGACTATGGCAATGAGGTTACCTGGCGTGCCTCGAGTGCCTACACGGTGAGCCAAACCGACACCACCATCCGTGCCAGCATTGGCAGAGGTTTTCGCCCACCATCGTTTGTCGATCTCTATGGCTTTGGCGGGCAGGCACCCAGCCCGGGCCTTGGCGCGGAAACAGCGCTCGGGTGGGACCTCGGTATCGAGCAGTCGTTGTGCGCCGGCCAGTACACACTCGGCCTGACCTACTTCGAAAACCGCATCGAAGACGCCATCACCTTCGTCCCCCAGCCCTATCCGACCCCTGGCTACAACACCAATGCCGGCGGGGTGACCAAAACCAACGGCATCGAGGCGTCGGCCGAAGCGAATTTCCTGCAGGACCGCCTCGGCGTCCGTCTGTCCTACACATGGCTTGACCGCGCCTTGGCCGAGATGCCCGAGCATTCACTGGGCCTGCGTATCCACGGCAAAATATCGGACAAGTTAGACATGGCCCTGACTGCCACATATCTGGATGAGCGTGCGTTTTTTGGCGATGAAGTTGACGCCTACGTCCTGGTCAATCTTTCCAGCAACTACCGGATCAATGATACCGTGACACTCAATTTGCGTGTCGAGAACCTCTTTGACGAGGACTATGAGTTCGCCCGGGGGTCGGGCGATGTTTACCCGGGCCGCGGTCGTGGCGTTATTGCCGGTTGTACGATCCAGTGGTAACAAATCGCTGCTGGATTGACGCCCCCTATTAGCCTTACATGATCACTACAGGGGGCTCAACTTACCTCCCCGCCCACTGACCCATCATGCCCGCCGTCCGACCATCCCCCCAGAAATCGCCCCAAAGATCCACACGAGCCATGCTGCTCGCTGTGGCTGTCGCGCTCAGTTTTATCGGCTGCCATTACGCGCGTCTGTGGGTCCAACCCATGGCCGCCGCCGCCGAGTTCAGCAAAGATCAGCCCGGCCATTACCACCGCGTCATCGGACTCTCCCCGAGCATTGTGGAGGTCATCTACCAGCTCGGCCTCCACGACCGGCTCGTCGGGGTTTCCCGATTCTGTTACCACCCACCGGAAGCCCAACAAAAAACCGTTGTCGGCGGCTACGTTGATCTCGACTACGAAGCTGTGCTCGGTCTCAAGCCTGACTGTGTCATCCTCTTGGAAGAGCAAAAAACCCTTGCGACCAAGCTCAACGCAATGGGGATCCACACCGTCATCCTCGATCATGCCAGCACTCAGGGAGTGATAGATTCGATCTCCATTTTGGGCAAAGCATTTGCAAAAGAACCACTAGCCGATCAAATCGTGCAAACGATGAATGATCGGGTGAGCGCGCTCACCCAAAAGGCCCGCAGTACAAAAAACAGACCACGCATCCTTGTCTGTATCGAACGTGATACCAACTCAGCATTTCCCGACCGGGTCATCGCGGCAGGCAACAAGGGAGTTCATCAGGAGTATATCAATCTGGTTAATGGTGTGAATGCCTACCAGGGCCCTGTCGCCTACCCCCTGCTGTCGCGTGAAAAGCTCATCCACCTCGATCCGGATATCATCATCGACCTCATCCGGGAGGATGTCTGGAAGACAAAAGGCCGCGACACACTCCTGCGCCAATGGCAGGCCTATGGGGAATTGCGGGCGGTAAAAAACAAACGCCTTGTATTCCTCCACGAACACAAACATATGATTCCCGGACCACGATTCATCGACACCTTGGAAATTTTTGCGCAAGCTGCCGCAATCACCCATGAATGATAGCCGCGACATCGCCATTGAGATTAACGAACTCAGCCTGAGCATCGGCCAACGCCGGCTGCTCGATGGCGTGACCCTGCATGCCGAGGCGGGTGAACGAATCGCCATTGTAGGTCCCAATGGGGCTGGAAAAACAACACTGCTCCGCCTTCTGCTAGGACTTATTCCAAGCGAACGGGGCCGGATCAAACTCGGAGGCAGCGCATTGACATCCCTGTCCCGGCGGGAAGTTGCGCGGCTGATTGGATATGTCCCGCAGCAGCTCGCGGACGACATCCCCTTTACCGTGATCGAATTCATCGTGATGAGCCGCTATGCCCACGCACAGAGCGGGGGGATCATCCCGCGGGACCGCGAGGGTGAGAAGATCGCGAGGCAATCCACCGAGCGCGTAGGCATCCGGCATCTGGAGAACCAGACCATGGCCACCCTCAGCGGCGGCGAACGGCAGAAGGTCAACATTGCCGCCGCCCTTGCCCAGCAGACACCCATCCTCGTCCTCGACGAACCGTCGGCTCACCTCGACCCGAAACAGCGCGAATCGATCCAGCGCCTGCTCAGTGAGATCGGGCGCAAAAGCAACACCACGGTGCTCACCGTCACCCATGACCTGAACTGGGCGGCCATGGACTTCGACCGCATCATCGGCATGGCTCACGGCAGGGTGCTTGCCGACGACACCCCCTCCCGGGTGGTCACCCCGGAGAACCTCCTCGCCATCTTCGATGCCAACTGGACCATCCAAGCTCATCCACAAAGTGGCTGCCCGATGGTCCTGCCCACCCACCACACCCCTGCCCGCTAGGACCCGCCAGCTTCCATGGTTTCCTCACCTCGAAAATTCATTCTCTTCATCCTCCTGCCGCTTGCCGTCATGACCTTGATGGTGATGCCATGGATCGGGCAACATCTGCCGGGCTGGGATGTTCTTTTCAGACCTGGTGCTGAAGATCTCGATGCGATCATCTTCTGGAAAATACGTGTCCCACGTGTTCTGTTAGCCATGTTTGCAGGTATGGGTCTCTCGCTCGGTGGGGTTGTCTTCCAAGCCATTTTCCGGAACCCCTTGGCGACGCCATTTACGCTTGGTGTGGCCGGCGGCGCGTCACTGGGTGTGACCTTGGCCATTTTTCTCGGACTTAACCTGACCATCCTCGGCGTCTCCGGCGTCTCTCTCGCTGCGCTGGTGGGGGCCATGGGATCGATCACGATCGTCTATGGTATTGCGCGCGCCACGAGCAACGTCTCGCCCAATACGATGCTCCTGGGAGGCGTGGCCATCAGCTTTTTCTTCTCCAGCCTGATCCTCTTGCTGCAGTATCTCGGCGACATGAGTGATTCCTTCCGTATCATCCACTGGTTGATGGGAGATCTGAGTCGGGCCAGCGCCGAAGCCATTTTCCAGATTCTCCCCTTTATTGTCAGCGGCATTCTGATCACGGGATTTCTTTACCGCGAACTCAATCTGCTATCCATCCATGACGACCTGGCGGGCAGTTGTGGTCTGCATGTTGAAAAGATGCGGATCATTCTCTTTCTCGCCGTCTCGCTGATGATTGCCGGTATTGTCACCGTCTGCGGGCCGATCGGATTTGTCGGCATCATGGCGCCTCATATTTGCCGTCTCATCGTCGGTGCCAATCACCGCAATCTGATCCCCGCGGCGATTCTCTTTGGCGGTGTTTTCCTCACCCTCTGCGACACCCTGGCCCGGACCATCGCCACCTCTGCCGAAGTCCCGGTAGGGATCATCACCGCGATCCTCGGCGGCCCGTTTTTCCTCTGGCTTTTGTTTAAAAAAGCACGTAGTCACGGCTGAGCGCCCACGGACCACCCGAACGGCGCCCGGATCCGCCCGCCTCCTGAAATAATGCGCGCTTTTTCGCCTCATCTGGTGTTTACTTCACGAGTATAAGCCCTTCCCAACCATGCCCCGTAAATCCCGCCTTCAACTCATTTTCCCTGCCTTGTTTCTCATCGCAGTGATGGCGGGGTATTTCCTGACGCGCACGGCCGACCCGGCCAAGGAAGTGCCCCGGGCCTCCCCCAAGCCCGCAAGCCAAGCCCGGCAATCGACGCTGCCCGCCAACCCGGCTCTGACACGCACGGCTCGCCGGGCCAACGCCGACCCCGATCGCGACGCCCCCCCGTTCGCGATTGCCAACGAACGTATTGCCCGCTTCAACGACGACGCCTCCTACCGCAAATTCCTCGCCGGTCTTAGCGGCCGCGGGCTGCGGTTATTGGGAAAATCAGACCGGCTGCGGGCGGTCCGGTTCGGATGGGGTGATGATTTCGACCCAAGCGACCTGGACGATGCCGGGCTAGGTTACAACTACATCGTCACCATCCCCGCGCCCCCCGATGCCGGGGCGCAGGCGGGTGCTGTCGGCTTTGGCCGGAACGCCCTGGCCTGGCTAGGGGTCGGGCAGGATAACTCGGCATGGGGCAAGGGCGTGACCGTGGCGCTGCTGGATTCCGGAGTGAACGACCATACCGCGCTGAACGGCGGCAACGGCAAGGTCACCGCCATCACGCTCACCGAGCTTGGCGCCGGGGGTGTTCAGCTCGGGCACGGAACCGCGGTGGCATCGATCATTTCAGGCGACCATCCACTCACGCCCGGGGTGGCTCCGGCCTCCGATCTGCTCTCGATCCGGATCACCGATGCGGAAGGCACCTCCAATTCCTTTACCCTGGCCGAGGGTATCCTGCGGGCCGCCGACTCGGGTGTGGACATCATCAATATTTCCATGGGCTCCTACGGAAACAGTTCGCTTGTCGCGGATGCGGTGAAGTATGCGCAGGAAAAGGGGGTGGTGATCGTGGCATCCTCGGGTAACGGGGGCTTGGCGGCCCTCGCCTACCCAGCCGCCTATGAAGGCGTGATCGCCGTGGGTGCCGTGGAAGGAACCGGCGAGCATCTTGATTTTTCCAACCGAGGTGACGGGCTCGACATCTCGGCACCCGGGTTTCAGATCAATGCCGCATGGGGGGAAGAATTGCTGACCTCCTTTTCGGGAACCTCGGCCAGTGCGCCGTTTATCAGCGGGGCGATTGCCGCGGCCATGTCTGAAAACCCGCACATGACCGCCCGGCAAGCGGCCGACCTTGTCCTGGGGGTAGCCAATGACGCCGGCTACCCTGGTGATGACCCCGTCTACGGCAGCGGCATCCTCGCTTTGGACCGTGTGATGGAACACGGGACCCCTGGGATTTATGACGTCGCCATTGCCAGTCAGGTTCTGATTCCCGCCGACGCCGCGACATCCCTGCCCCAGGTCCTGGTGACCGTGCAGAACCAGGGCACGGAAACCGTCATCAACAGCCCGGTAAGCATCGTCAGCCCCAGTGGCACCCAAACCGTCAATATCAGCAGCCTGGCACCGGGGCAGATTCACACCATCCGCGTGCCCGTGGCGCTTCCTGCCAACGGTGATCCGATCACGATCAACGCCTCGGTGCAAAGCACGGAGGGCGACAAGGACGCCAGCAATAACAGCCGAAGTGACAGCTTCGCCCAAGAGCAACCGTAAGAAAAGCCCCCCTTCCCGAATCCGCCGCAGCGGGAGCAAACCGCTTTTCGGCAGCCAAAAAAACGGCACCATACCGGGGTATGGTGCCGTTTTGAAAAAGAGAATTTACGTCGTTTAACGCGAGTAGAGTTCCACCACAAGCTGCACGTTGACTTGGTGATCGAAGTCATCGTTTTCAGGAACGCGGTTGATCTTGCCCTTCATGTCAGCACGGTCAAGGGTGAGCCATTCTTTCGATGGTACCGCTTGGGTGAGATCCATGTAGCGCAGGCCGAGCTGCTGTGAGCTTGGTTTGTCCTGCACCGTGACGGTGTCACCGGGCTTGCATTGGAAACTCGGGATATCGACACGTTTTCCGTTCACTTCAATGTGGCCGTGATTGACCATTTGACGTGCTGCGGAACGCGTGTTGCCAAGGCCGAGGCGATAGCAAACGTTGTCGAGACGAAGTTCAAGCAGCTGACAAAGCACCTCGCCGGTAATTCCGCGGCGACGGCTTGCCTCCGCGTAATAGAGGCGGAATTGCTTCTCCAGGACGCCAAACTGGAAACGAAGCTTCTGCTTCTCTCCGAGGGCGACTGCGTAATCCGACTTCTTCCGACGTCCGGCGCGCACACCGTGCTGGCCGGGAGGGAAGGAACGACGTTCAAGCGCTTTGGAAGGTCCGAATAGGGCGACGCCGAAACGGCGGCTGATTTTATCTTTGGGGCCAGTGTAACGAGCCATAATATAAGTAAGTTAAAGAGTTGAAAATAATGGTTAATTACACACGGCGCGCTTTCTTAGGGCGGCAGCCGTTGTGAGGAATAGGAGTGACGTCCTTGATTGCGGTGATGTTGATGCCGAGGCCTTGCACAGCACGAACAGCGGATTCACGGCCGGAACCGGGTCCCTTGACGCGAACTTCAGCTTGCTTGAGTCCGTGACTCATGGCTTGACGGCAGGCATCCTGGGAAACGACCTGAGCCGCATAGGCTGTGCTCTTGCGCGATCCCTTGAATCCCATCTTTCCGGCGCTGGACCAGCCAATGGAGTTGCCATTGAGGTCGGTAACCGTGACAAGCGTGTTGTTGAACGTCGCGATGATGTGAACCACACCGGTCTGGACGTTCTTGCTCTTCTTCGCCTTGTGAATGCGGATCTGCTCTTCCTCGCCTCCGGCGATTTCAGCAAAAATGTCGCGCTTCTTTTCGGGTGCCTTGGGCGCCTCTTCAGCAGGAGCTTCCGGGGTGGCGGGAGCCGCCTCTTCGGCTGCGGGTGTCTCGGCAGGCGCTTCAACCTTTTCAGCTTTGGACTCTTCCGCAGCAGGCGCTTCGGCAGGAACCTCAGCAGGTGTCGCTACCGCGTCGTCTTTGATTTCTTCTTCAGACATAATAATAAATAGTTTGTGGTCAGTGGATTACTTTTTCACACCTACGGTGCGCTTCTTGCCCTTACGGGTGCGGGCGTTCGTGCTGGTGCGCTGGCCACGGACGGGGAGACCTACCTTGTGACGGATGCCACGGTAGCAGTTGATCGCTTGAAGTCGCTTCATAGCGGCTTGCTTTTCGCGACGAAGGTCACCTTCGATGAGAATAATCTCGGAGGT
Organism: Akkermansiaceae bacterium; assembly: GCA_029287105.1. GTDB lineage: Bacteria > Verrucomicrobiota > Verrucomicrobiia > Verrucomicrobiales > Akkermansiaceae > Oceaniferula. The sequence continues at coordinate 34,830 of JARFRT010000374.1, forward strand.
GATTACTTGGGCAATTTTAACAAGCTGTTCTTCCGTGAGTTCGCCGGTGCGGATATCTGGATCCACTCCTGCTTGCTCGAGAATACGCTTGGAGGTCGTTTGACCTATGCCATAAATGTAGGGAAGAGAAGCTTCGATGCGCTTCTCATTCGGTATTTCTGTGCCGAATATACGTGCCATGATCCTTGTTTTAGCTGGATTGTTTTTTGTAGTTGGTAGGTGTGCTCATACCGGAGAAATTTCTCAGGTATGATAGCCCGTCTGGACATCCTGCACACCGCGCGGGACGGGGTATTTAGCAGAGATATACCGTCTGGCAAGCGAGAACTGATGATTTATCATCTTCAGGCCCCTATTTATCGGGAAATCGACCCAATTCAACCCAATTCAACCCTCACCACCTCCGCAAAGGCAGGACTTCCCGACTTCAGGACTTCCCGACTTCAGGACTTCAGGACTTCAGGACTTCAGGACTTCAAGACTTCAACACCCTCTTCTCGCTGGCGAGAATATCATCCATCGTCTGCCTCGGGCGGATCACGCGCGCCTGCTCACCCTCGACCAGTATCTCCACGGGAAGTGGTCGGGAGTTGTAGTTCGACGCCATCACAAATCCGTATGCGCCGGCGCTCAGCAGGGCAATGGCCTCGCCAGGGGCAAAATCGGGAAGTTCACGGTCCTGGCAGAAAAAGTCGCCGGTTTCACAGACCGGACCGACCACATCGACCTTTGATGACGCACCCGATGGCTCCCTGAGCGGCACAATTTCGTGGTGCCCTTCGTAGAGGGCGGGCCGGATAAGATCATTCATACCCGCGTCCACAATCCGGAATGTTTTGGCCGCCCCCCTTTTCTCGTAGAGACAGCGCGTCAAAAGAACGCCTGCGTTACCGACAATATAGCGCCCTGGCTCGAGAAGTATCTTCAAACCCGTCTGTTTCAAAACGGGAATCACACCGGCGGCATACTGCTCGATGGTCAACGGCTTCTGATCCTCATCCCGGTCCGTCCACCAGCCGGACTGACCCGACTCCAGGGCAGGATCGTACACAATCCCGACTCCGCCACCAATGGAGAAAAACTCAATCCCGTGGGCAGCCTTCAACCGGATGGCAAGCGGGGACACTTTTTCAACCGCCTCGATAAATGGCTGCAATGAGGTGAGCTGGGAGCCGATATGCATCTGCAGACCCCGGAGGAGGATGTGGGGTAATTGCGCGGCGCGCGCGTACGCATCGTCGATCGAGGCGAAGTCCACGCCAAACTTGTTCTCCGACTTGCCGGTGGAGATGTACTTGTGCGTCTTGGCATCGACATTCGGATTCACACGGTAGGCAACGGGAGCCACCTTGCCCATCTCACCGGCCACGGCATTGATAAAGACCACTTCCTCTTCACTTTCGGCATTGAAGCAGTAAATCCCCTCGGCCAAGGCGTATTC
>JARFRT010000444.1 GCA_029287105.1 Akkermansiaceae bacterium
GAACCTACATCGAGTACCTCGCCGATGAGCGCCTCTCCGCCTGCGGACTACCCCGCCAATACCATCACGCTGTCAGCCCGTTCCCATGGCTTGATGAGCAAATCCACCTCACCTCCGGCGTCAAGCCCCACACCACCACCTCCCCGCTCAACAGCACCTACGACGACGACGACCTGTAGCGCGACCGTCCCGGTCATGATCAAACCCCCGGCGCTGCCGCAAACCATCTTTTTCCCAATTTCCAATTTCCAATTTCCAAATTTCCCACCATGTCCCTTACCACCGCACAACTCGACGATTACACGATTCCCCTCGATAAGGAAAAGGCCGAGCAGGTCCTAGACGCCAAACGCGTCATCGGGGGCAAAAAGGTCAGCGGGTTCAATCTCGTCCCGCTCAAGTATCCATGGGCCTGGGACATCTACACCGACATGCGCTCCAACCACTGGGAACCCGAGGACATCCCGATGCAGAAAGACGTCGAGCAGTGGCGCTCCGATGAAATCAACGACGTCGAACGCTGGATCATCAAGATGGCCATCGGCTACTTCTCCGCGGCCGAGGGTATCGTCGGCGACAACATCATCCACGTCATCCGCGACCAGGTCACAGCCCCCGAGCTTGAACTCGTCTTCCGTCGGCACGCCCACGAGGAAAACATCCACGCCGACTCCCTCGTCTACATGGTTTCCTCCCTCGGACTCAACCCTCACGAATGCGAGGCCATCTTTGAAAGCGTGCTCACCGTTCGCGAGAAAACCGACTTCGTGGTCTCGAACTCCCGCTCCCTCCGTCGTGATATGGACATGTCCCTGGCGGAAAACAAACAAGCGCTCGCACGCAACGCCTTTCTCTTCGGCCAGTGCATGGAAGGCACCCAGTTCTACGGCCTCTTCGGGATGGTGCTCAGCCTTTACCGCCAGAACAAGGTCCCCGGTATCGGCCAGATGTTCCGCTACACCCTGCGCGACGAATCCAACCACATTGAACTGCTCCGCAACCTGCTCCTCGACCTCGTCAACGAGAACCCGGAGATCTGGACGGACGACTTCAAGGAGGAACTCCGCCAGACCATGGCCGAGGCGATCAAACTGGAGAAAAACTTCATCCGCGACTGCCTGCCCGTCACCTCCGTCGGCCTCAACATCGAGGACTTCCACCAGTACATCGATTACATCGCCGACCGCCGCCTCGAAACCTGCGGCCTCGAGCCGCTCAGGGGAAACATCAAGAACCCGTTCCCATGGCTCGCCGAAATGATCGATATCAAGAAGGAGCAAAACTTCTTCGAAGGCCGCGTCACCGAATACCAAAAATCCACCGCCCTCGGCAAAATCGACGACGACGAACTGTAACGTAAAAGAGGTTTCCAACCTCTTCCCCCCCCTCAAAAAATCGCGTCCCATCAATCTCTCCCATAACTAAAACAACCGATCGGCCACCACCGCTCACCACATAACAAAAAACCCCAGTCCACCGATCACCGGTCGCTCCGCGCCGACCACCGATCACCACCCACTTAACAAAATGTACCGTTCCATATCCCTCGAAGAAGACCTCGCCCTGAAAAAAGTCATCACCGACCGTGCCTCCAATTTCACCGAAGGCGACCCCATGAACAGGTTCGACTGGCGTGCCGTCCTCGATGCGCATGCCACCGACCGCGTCCCGCAAATACTCGTCACCCGCGGCCAGGACGAAGAGGAGCTCTCCCTGGCCAACCTGGCCGACACCATCGGCAGCGCCCTCACCGACCTGCTTGTTTCCCGCCAGGAAAAAGACGACAACATTTTTAACGACAAGAACCGCACCTTCGTTTCCAACGTCGCCCAGAGCGTGGCAACCTCGCTCACGGAGCAGGTGCAGGACGGCGGCCAGCTTCGCCTTTCCCAGAACGACCTCTACCTGCTGATCGAAAAAGCCCTCATCGAAAATGACGCCCACGACGTCGCCAAGTCGCTCGTCTTCTCCCGCTCACTGGAGAAAAACGGCGAGGTCATCGTCTCCGACGAACCCCAGACGATGCCGGTCCGCCTGATCCGCCGCAACGGCAACGTGGTGCCTTGGAGCCAGACCAAAATCGAGATCGCCGTGCGCAAGGCCTTCCTCTCGATCAAGGAGGACCCGGAGGCCGCCGTCCGGGTTTCCAACGCCGTGACCGAAGCCATCCGCACCGGCGACTCCGCCTTCGCCCACATCGAAAACGTCCAGGACCTCGTCCAGGAGGAACTCATGCGCCAGGGGCACTTCAAGGCCGCCGAAGCCTACATCCTCTACCGCGCCCAGCGCGCCCAGATGCGCCTCGACGAACTCCCCGCCGAGGACCCGAACCAGGAATCCATGGTCGTCATCACCGAGGACGACGGCAATACCCAGTTCTGGGACGGCAGCG